>JBBAWV010000001.1:0-119106 GCA_040396995.1 Nodosilinea sp.
GGCTCTATTCCCTCAACCCCATTGTCGGGGTGATCGACGGCTTCCGCTGGGCCATCCTTGGTGGCGAGTCCCATCTCTACCTACCCGGTTTTCTGGTGTCGGTCGCCTTGGTCATGTTCTTCCTTTGGTACGGCATTCATTACTTCCGCGCCTACGAACGCACCTTTGCCGATGTGATTTAGCCCTAGATTTCTGCGCTTTGAAAGTCATGGAATTTGATGTGGGCGGGCATTGTCCCCACCCCTACAGCCTTGTGCGACATGCATGACTTCTGCGCCTACAAACGCACCTTTACTGATGTGATTTAGCCCTGGTTCATGTACTCCAAAGGGCGTGATTTGAGGCTGAATATTGACTCTTTTAGCAACGTGATTTGAGGCTGGTGGGCACCGCTCACCCTACCGTTACTTACCCCCATCACCAACAATGACTCACCCCATCATCACCGTCGAACGTCTTGGCAAATACTACAAACTCGGTCGTAGCCCCGCAAAGTACCAGTCTTTGCGAGATACCCTCGCCCACCAATTGCGACAAATGCGGCGAGGGCTGGGGCAACGACGACGGGTTGCCCCCACGCTGGAGGACGGCTTCTGGGCCTTAAATGATGTCAGCTTTTCGGTGAACCAAGGGGATCGCCTCGGCATTATTGGCCGCAACGGGGCAGGCAAATCGACCCTGCTGAAAATTCTCAGCCGCATTACAGAACCCACCACCGGACGCATCGGCCTGCGGGGTAGGGTCGCCAGTTTGCTAGAGGTTGGCACGGGCTTTCATCCAGAACTGTCGGGGCGGGAGAATATTTTTCTCAACGGGGCCATTTTAGGCATGGGTAAGGCCGAAATTCGCCGCAAATTTGATGAAATTGTGGCCTTTGCCGAAATTGAAAAGTTTCTCGATACCCCCGTTAAACGCTACTCCTCAGGGATGTATGTGCGGCTGGCCTTTGCGGTGGCCGCCCACCTAGAGCCAGAGATTCTCGTGGTCGATGAAGTCTTGGCGGTGGGAGACATGGCCTTTCAGAAAAAGTGCCTAGGCAAAATGGAGGAAGTGGGCAAGGCCGGACGCACGGTGTTATTTGTCAGCCACCACCTGGCCACGGTAGAGCGACTCTGTACCCAGTCTCTGCTGCTGAACCAGGGCACCTTAATGTTCTATGGCTCCACCCACGAAGGATTGAAGCAGTATGTGGATTCCTTCGGACAGTTTCAGTCAGAGAATGTCAACAGTTCCGTCTTTTCAAAAACTCACCGCATGGGGCTTTCTGGGGCTAAAACCCGCCTGATTGAAAACGGGTCAGAGCTCGACCTAGAAATCTCTGTCGATATCACCTCTGAACAGGTGCAGCAAGGCGTTGGCGTTTCGGTAATTTTGTCTACGGAAACAGGGGTACGGGTGTCCTTTATTGGCCCACGACTGCATCGCCAACTGCTGCCACCGTTCCAGGGCACCATCACCCAAACCTTTTACTATCCCAACATCAGTAAAACCCTAGCGGGAGGCACCTATCTCGTTTCCTTTGAGTTGGTTCGTCCCAAGGTCGAATGCATCGCCTCCCTAGAATATCCGGTAGATTTCGAGCTTCCCTCCCGCATTTACTATGCCAATGGGGTGCCCTTCAGCTACAGCGATTTCGGTACGGCCTTACTACAACCCGAAATCAGTTTCAACTCAGTTTCTCAACCCCTAGCGTTAACCCAATAGCGACGCCCAATTTGCCATGAAAATCCTACGAAAAGCTCATCTGATAAGCCACCCTTTGCAAGAAACGTCTTACAGTTGCATCCCTCTTGCATCAGTTTATCGCCCTCATCCCCTAACCCCTTCTCCCTAGGGGAGAAGAGGAACCAGATTTTCAAAGTCCCTCTCCCCAAGGGAGAGGGATTTAGGGTGAGGGCAATAAACCTAGGCTATCCCGCATCTTACAACTCAAAGTCTCCCATCTATTCACAGAACGTAGGGCGCATAGCGCCAAGAGCGCGGCACAGCCTACGCGGCTAAATTCCTTCCTGGTCAAGCCCTAATTATTAGGGTTAGCCGCAATACACCACCGGAGAATCGGAGATAGCCCAGCAGGATTCAGAATTACAGCTCCAAGTTTTTCATCATATTTACAGGTAAAACCCATGGAATCCGTAGAAACCAAGCTCAAGCGTACCTATATTATTTGTGCAACCCAGCGCAGTGGAAGCACACTTTTATGTAGCCTTTTAAGCAATACTAATTTGGCAGGGAAACCCAAGGAATTCCTGATCTCTACTCTGGAAGCTGCCGAGGTTGATCCATCCATCGATCTGATTAGTGTCATTCAATCAGAACTCACCAAAAGAGCGTCAGATAATGGGGTAAGCGGTGTCAAGTTGATGCAGAACCACTTTGACATTCTGCTGCGAGAATTGAGGAAAATCTATCCCGATCCTGCTCTGTCGGAAATTGATCTGGTTAACAAGGTATTTCCTAACGTATCCTTTATCTTTATCACACGAGAAGACAAGCTACGCCAAGCCGTTTCCTTGAGTCGAGCTGAACATACATCGGCCTGGGAAAAACATCATTCTGGACAGGCTAAGCGACCCAGTTGGTTAACCCAAGTTACGCCCTTTTATCTCAAAACGGCCCTACATCGGGTTAAGGATCGTGAGCAATACTGGCACGATTTCTTTGCACGATATCCACATAACGTATGGCAAATTTCCTACGAAACCCTCGTCAAGACTCAGCCTGAAAGCTTACTCAAGTGTCTAGACTACTTAGGGTTAGAAGCACAGCCGGATACCCCACTAGGGCAAACTACTCTCAAAAAACAGGCGGATGTGTTTACGGAATTTTTGATTGGCTACTACCACCTGTATTTTGCCCTTTATCGCCTCTTGCCAGAACCGATTTTTGCTCTGTTGCGTCAGTTCAAACATATCTTTGTTGCTCCATGAAAATTGCCCTGATTAGCTACGAATACCCCCCCGATACGGCCTTTGGGGGCATTGCCACCTACACGCTGCAAATCGCCCAGCTCATGCAGCAACGGGGGCATCGGGTGGAGGTATTTGCGGGCAGTGCCCATCGGCAAGAATCCGTTCTGGAGCACAACATCCTGGTGCATCGGGTGAGGTGCCAAAACCGGGCTGACTTTGTTGCCGCCGTGGCCCCGGTGTTTGCGGAACGCCATCAAGAGGCCCGGTTTGAGGTGGTCGAAAGCCCTGAAATTGGGGCCGAATCCCAGGGCATTACGACTCTGGTGCCAGAGGTGCCCCTGGTGGTGAAGCTCCACACGCCCACCTATTTGATTCGGCAGGTCAATTACGTACCGCCCACCGTGGGAATGCAGGTGCGGCGAGTGG
The DNA here is from genome assembly GCA_040396995.1 of Nodosilinea sp. Classification (GTDB taxonomy): domain Bacteria; phylum Cyanobacteriota; class Cyanobacteriia; order Phormidesmidales; family Phormidesmidaceae; genus Nodosilinea. The sequence goes on from JBBAWV010000001.1 coordinate 3,339, forward strand.
GGGGGGCCTTGCGGCGGGGGCAGAGGCCCTCGCTGTTGTCGAGGCCCGATTATGATCCAGAAACCGACCCGGAACGGACACAAACCCTGAAGGCCGATTTGATTACCACGCCTTCCCAGGCGTTGGGGCAAGCCCTGATCGAGACCTGGCAGCTCAACCCCGACCGCCTTCGCGTGGTGCCCAACCCTTACCTGCCAACCCCGGATCTGCTGGATATTCCCGTGGCAACCCAGACGAATCGAGTCACCTTCATCGGTCGTTTGGAGGTTCGTAAGGGGGTTTTGGAACTGGCGGCGGCCATACCCCAGATTCTGCGCCATCATCCCGATACGCAATTTCGCTTTGTTGGTGCAGCTTGGCCTGCGCCGGTGCCCGGTTTAGCCATGGATCGCTATCTCCGCCAACGGCTCCATCGCCATCGGGGGCAGCTTGAATTTACCGGAGCCGTCCCCCTGACTGCGATTCCCCAATTGCTGGCCGAAACCGATATCTGCGTCTTTCCTAGCCGCTGGGAAAACTTTCCTGGGGTGTGCTTAGAGGCGATGGCGGCGGCCCGTGGCATTGTCGGCAGCACCGCCGGGGGCATGGTGGACATGCTGGATCGCGGTGCCGTGGGGCGGTTGGTTCATCCCCAGAACCCCCAGGCGATTGCAACGGCGGTGAGCGAGTTGTTGCACGACCCTGCCCTGCGAAGGCAGCTTGGCCGTGCGGCCCGTGATCGCATCCTCACCCACTACAACCTGGCTACCATCGGTCAGCTACAGGAGCACGTCTACCGCGAGGCCATAGAGCGCCATCACCCACGGCAGGGCCAAAAGACAGACAGGATCGCAGGCATGATCGCAAATGCCCCCACCCCACACTAAAGCTAAGGTCTTTAGGGCTTCTCCCCATGTCGCCTCACCTCACGGTCATCATTTGCACCCACAACCCTCGTCAGGATTACCTCACAAGGGTGATCGCCGCGCTCCAGCAGCAGACCCTTACCCCCTCTGCCTGGAACCTACTGCTGATCGACAACGCCAGCCCGGTTCCCGTTGAATCGTGGCTGACGCTGGATTGGCACCCCCAGGCTCGCCTAGTTGTCGAAACCACCCTGGGGCTCACCGCCGCCCGACAACGGGCCTTTCGCGAAACCCAAACTCCCACCCTGGTGTTTGTGGATGACGATAATGTGCTGTCGCCCGACTATCTTGAGCAGGTGATCGCCCTTCTGGATCGCCATCCCCAGGTGGGGGCCATGGGCGGTCAATGCCTGCCTGAGTTCGAGCGGCCCCCTGCCCAGTGGTTTCAGGATATCCAGATTCCCATGGGGCTGAGGGATTTTGGGGATACCGAGCAACTTTGCCATTGGGGGCTATCGGATTCAAACCAATATCCTCCCTTTGCGCCCATCGGGGCTGGATTGGTGATTCGCAAAGCGGCGATGCAGGCTTACTGTCAGGCGTTAGACACCGATGCTCGGCACTTGGCCCTGGGGCGCACGGGGGCCAGCCTCACCTCCGGTGAAGACAACGACATGATGTTGACCCTGCTGGAACAGGGCTGGGCCGTGGGCTACTTTCCCCAGCTTAGGCTGCTACACCTGATTGCCGCCCGTCGCCTAGAGGCCGATTATCTGCGCCGGATGAATCGGGCCTCCTGCCGTTCCTGGGTACAGGTGCTTGATCTGCATGGTTTGCGCCCCTGGCCCAAAATTCCGGCCTGGACGTTGCCCCTGCGACAGTTGAAAAGCTATCTAGCGATGCGGCCTTGGACGGGAACCGCCGCTGCCATTCGCTGGCAGGGAGCCTGTGGCCTGCTGGAGGGCCAAGCCCGACTGTCCTAGGGCACTTCTGTCAAGGTCACTGAACTAAGGCTGGTGGGCGGTGCCCACCCTACGACTAATAACGTTGTGATTCCCTGCTTGACTCGCTCCATCATCGGACTTTCACCATGACTCTCTTTGCAACCGCTTCTCCTGTACAAACCCTGGGCCGCAGCTTGGGGTTGGGGAAACTGCTCTACAAGCTGGTTTACGCCCCGCGAGGGTTCGTTAAAACTACCTGGCAACGTGGCCCCCTAAACCGTTATCTGAGCTATCGCGGCAGGCAGCAGATGGAAGGGGCCGTCAGCCAGCTTCAGCCGTTGGCCACGATGCCCCACCGCCCCACCCACGACCTCTATTTCATGACCGGGAGCAAATACTGGTACCAGACCTGCTTTTGCGCCTACTCCATGCAGCGGCATTCCCCGGTGAATCTGCGTCCGGTCATCTACGACGATGGATCGTTACAGCCGGAACAAAAGGTTGACATTCTGCGACTCTTTCCCAACGCAGACATTGTTTCTCTAGATCGGGTAGAGGCCCGCCTAGATCAGGTGCTACCCGCCGAAACGTTTCCCTGTTTGCGATCTCACCGCCTCAAGCAACCGCTGATTCGCAAACTGATTGACTTCCATGCCGGAGAAACCGGATGGAAACTCTTCCTCGACTCCGACATGCTGTTCTTCCAGACGCCCCATTTTTTGCTGGACTGGCTGGCCCATCCCCAAATGCCCTGCTACATGGTGGATGTGAAAAATGCCTACGGCTACTCCGAAGCCCTGTTGAGCCGCATGGCCCAAGGCCCGCTACCGCAAAAAGTGAACATCGGCATTTTTGGTTTGCAGAGTGAGGCCATTGACTGGCACCAGATTGAAGCCTGGCTGCGCAGGTTTCTAGAACAGGAAGGGGCCCACTACAACGTCACCCAGGGGTTGAGCTGCCTGTATCTGGCTGGCCAAGAATGCGCGATTGCCCCCCAGGCCGACTACCTGCTATTGCCCGACCGTCAGGAAGCCCAGCATCCCCAGGCGGTGATGCACCATTATGTGGCGGAATCTAAGCCCTGGTATTTCCGCTACGGCTGGCGGCACATTATCCCGTAGTTCCTTCATACCTATCCCGCTCATTTTCGTTTCATTTCTGATTAAGCTTTTTGCTCCAAAATAGGAAATCCAATCATGTCTACACCGATCCAATTATCTGCCAGCGAGGCCAATCTAAAACGAGGTTTCGTCTACGTAGCCACCGGAAAAAAGTACGTTGACGAAGCGGCCTTATCGGCTGAGTCGTTACGACGATTTCATCAAGAACCGATATGTCTTATCACCAATGCTCCAACGGAGCATAAAGTCTTTGATCACGTTATCATCCAGGAGCACCTACCCAACAATGTCGCTTCAAAATTAGCGATGGATTCCTGCCCCTATGATCATTTTGTTTTCTTGGATAGCGACACCTACGTGGTTGCACCTTTAGACGAGTTATTTCAACTCCTGGATGTTTTTGATATTGGCGTCCCTCCGGCATTGGGAGGCTTCCATTATGAGCTTCCTGGTGTTTCTCCGGCCTTTAGAGAACCCATGACGAATGTCATCGCCATGCGCCGCAGTCCTGCTCTGAGTCAGTTTTTTGAAAAATGGCGGCAGTATTTCGCAGACTATGAATCTATCATGGGGCGAGAGTGGGATCAGCGTAGTTTTCGCCATGCCGCCTATGAAACTGAACAGCTAAGAATTACCTTTTTGGGGGATGAATGGAGCCTATCTCCCTATCCTGGCGGTTTGCTTTGCCGCGATGTAAGAATTTTCCACGGTCGGCCTAGGGAACTGCTCTATGAAATGGAAAAAATGGTGAATGGGCGTTTAGGCTATCGAGTCTTTTGGAGGGGTTTTGGCTGTATTTATGAGCCCTACAAAATGCAGCCTGTAGAACATTTTCGCGTCTTGGTGAGATCCATAGTACAAAGCGCAAAGGCCACCATTAGACCCTTGAGAAAAACTATGGCGAATCGGTAACTAGCTAGGGGCAGGCCACTGCTGAACGTCAAAATCGCTGTCCAAAACTACAGACCTATGCAACCGCTCGTTTCTGTCCTGATTCCCTGCCACAACGCCGCCCCCTGGCTGGCCGAAACTCTGGAATCGGCGCTGGCTCAAACCTGGCCCAACCTGGAAGTAATCCTGGTTGACGATGGATCCACCGACGACAGCCTAACCGTCGCCCGTCGGTTTAATCAATCGAATCTGCGGACAAACCTGCGGATTATCGCCCAACCTAACCAGGGGGCCGCCGCTGCCCGCAATCGAGCCTTGGAGGCAGCCCAGGGAGAGGTGATTCAATTTTTGGATGCCGACGACCTGCTGGCCCCCGACAAAATTGAGCGGCAGATGGCCCTGCTACAGGAGCATCCCGACTGTCTGATCGCTGGGGCCTGGGCTAGGTTTAGGCACCATCCCCAGGAGGCGACTTTTACCCCCGAACCCCTCTGGCGGGATATGGCCCCGGTCGATTGGCTGGTCTGCGCCTGGTCGGGCCATTGGATGATGCACCCCGCCGCCTGGTTGGTGCCCCGATCCCTGATTCAAGCCGCTGGCCCCTGGAATGAGACCCTTTCTCTGAACGACGATGGAGAATACTTTGCCCGCGTCATCCTCGCCAGCCAGGGGGTGCGGTTTTGCCCCGCAGCCCGCAGCTACTACCGCTCCGGCCACGCCGTCAGCCTCAGTGGCCGCAAGACCCCCGAAGCTTGGGCCTCTCAATATCGAGCGGTGTCTTTGCAGGGTCGGTACTTGCTGACCGCAGAAGACAGCCCCCGTACCCGGCAGGTTTGCGCCAACCTTATGCAGCGCTTCATTTACGAAGTGTTCCCCGATGTTCCCTCCCTCCGTAATCTGGCCGCCAAGCAGGTACGCCGATGGGGCGGTGCCACCGAAAAGCCCATGGGCGGCCCCCTCTTTCACCGATTGGCAAGGATCGTGGGGTGGCAAGCGGCCCGCCATGCCCAGCTTTTTGTCAACCAGTGGGGCTACCGTCGGCTACCCCTAGGGCGGATGTTGCCCGCCGCCGAAGCCGCCGCCCCCACGCTGCAACAGGAGCCGCCCCAATGGCAAGGATCCTGATTTTAATTGGAGGCCATCTTTGCACCGCGCCCCGACCCCACAAAGAAGCGACGGCCCTAGCCGCCGCAGGCCATGAGGTGATGGTGGCGGGCCTCTGGTTTGATGACGCCCTAGCCCAGCGAGACAGGGCACTGTTGGTCGATCAAGCCTGGTCGTTTTGCCCGGTTTTAGACTTTCGGCCCGGACAATCGAGCCGCTTGGGTGTTCGTCTTCAGGCTAAAACGACTCGGCAACTCTACCAAGGGTTTGGCCTCAACCATCCGGCCCTGCTGGGCTATGGTGCCCCTCGCCTACTTCAGTTCGCCCAAACCCACCGCGCCGATCTCACCATCGTCCACTCCGAGGCAGGGCTATGGGTCGGTCAGCAACTTCTCAAGCAAGGCCATGCCGTAGGGGTGGATTTTGAAGATTGGTTTTCCCAAGATCTGTTGCCTGCGGCCCATCACCAGCGGCCTGTTCGATGGATTGCAGAGCTAGAAGCCTTGCTGTTGCAGCACTGCCGCTATCGGCTAACCACCTCCCAGGCGATGGCGGCGGCGATGGCGAACCATTATCAGGTCACGCCACCGACCGTGGTTTACAACGTGTTCCCCAGGTCGGCCCTTCCCCTAAATTCCTCGTTCCCACAGAAGTCCCCAGAAAAGACTCCAGAAAAGTCCCCAGAGCAGCACCCAGCGAGGGGGATGGGTGAACCCGTGCGGCTGCACTGGTTTTCTCAAACCATTGGCCCAGGACGAGGACTGGAACTTTTGTTTGCCGCGCTCTCCCATCTCACGGTGGGCGTCGAAGTACATCTACGGGGAAACTGTTCTCCCCAAACCCAGACCTGGCTAGCCCAGCACATCCCCCTTGGTTGGGCCGATCAGGTTCACATTCACCCCACGGTGGCCAATGACGAACTGCCCGCCCGCATTGCCGAACATGACATCGGCCTAGCCCTAGAGCAAACTAATCCCCCCAGCCGCAACCTGACGGTCACCAACAAGCTATTTCAGTATCTCCAGGCGGGGTTAGCCGTCATCGCCACCGACACCGCAGGGCAGCGGGAAGTCTTCCAGCAAGCCCCGGATATCGGGCATGTTGTGGAGGCTCAGGATGCGATGGCCCTCGCCGCCGCCATCGAAGACCTGGTCTGCCATCCCGCCCAACTCAGAGCGGCCCAATCTGCCGCCAAACAAGCCACCGAAACTCGGTTCTGCTGGGAACTGGAAAGCCAAACCCTCGTAGCCGCTGCCGAAAAGGCCCTAGCCGCAGTTTCAGTTCTCCCCCATCCCCCATGGCCAACCTCAATTCCCACCCACCGTAGGGGCGAGGTCTCCTCGCCCGCTGATGCCCACTTCGGGCTCAGTTCAGTGGCCCTCGTCCCTGGCAGCCCTCACCCTAAATCCCTCTCCCCAAGGGAGAGGGATTTAGGGTGAGGGCTAACGTGCCAGCCAGAAGCGGGTTACTCAAGATTGCCGTTCTATTTCACCGATTTCTAGCTAACCAGCCATGAAAATCCTGCTTACCGCCGACCCCGAACTGCCCGTACCCCCCACCCTCTACGGGGGCATTGAACGCATCATTGATCTGCTCGTCGAGGGCTTGCGGCGACGGGGCCACGAGGTTGGCTTGGTTGCCCATCGCGACTCCACCTGTGCCGTGGATGCCTTCTACCCCTGGCCGGGGCTGCTCTCTCAGTCGGCCTGGGATACCGTACGCAATACCACCACGCTTTTGGGTGCGGTACGGCAATGTCAGCCGGAGGTGCTGCATAGCTTTTCGCGGTTGCAGTATTTGTTGCCGCTGCTGGCCACGGATCTGCCCAAGGTGATGTCCTACCAGCGCCAACCCACCGAACGCACCGTGCGCTGGGCCGCACAACTAGCTGGGGACAGCCTCACCTTCACCGGATGCAGCGAACACATCTGTCGGCAAGGACGAGGGGCGGGCGGCACCTGGTACCCCATCCACAACTGCGTGACGCTGGAAAAATTCACCTTTCAGCCCCAGGTTGAGGCCGATGCACCGCTGGTCTTTCTCAGTCGGTTAGACCCCATCAAGGGGGCGCATAACGCGATTGCCGCCGCCAAACGGGCGAACCGTCGGCTGATCATCGCTGGCAACCAGGTCGATTCCCCGGAAGGGATGACCTACTGGCAAACCCAGATCGCGCCCCACCTCGGCCAAGACGGCATTGAGTACGTTGGCCCGGTGGATGATCGCCAGAAAAACGAACTTTTGGGCCAAGCCGCCGCCATGATCGTCCCCATCGAGTGGGATGAGCCCTTCGGTATTGTGTTTGCGGAAGCCTTGGCCTGCGGCACCCCGGTGATTTCTACCCCACGCGGCTCTCTTCCCGAAATTGTCCGCCCTGGGGTGGATGGCTTTTTGGTGAATTCCGTGGACGAGGCCGTAGAGGCGATCCAGCAACTGCCATCCATCCATCGCTACCACTGCCGTCAGCGGGCCGAGGCCCATTTCTCCGCCGAGGCCATTGTCGATCAGTACGAGCGGCTCTACCAACAGCAGATCGGTTCCGTCTTGGCTGAGGCGGCTCTGGTTTGAAGGCGGTTGTGGATTCCCTTAGGGGGGCCTCCTACCCATACCTAGGATTGGCGTTGAGCCAAGGACTAGAAGTCCCAGGCTCAACGTCGAAATCCTCTGAACAGGATTAGGAGCTAAGTTCCCCAGTCTGCTTTAGCAGACTTCTGCAATCAGCCAGGGAGTTGACTCCCTGGTGGTCGTGGCCGGAGTCCCTTAGTCCATAGGCATTTGGGAAGATATTGAAGGCTTTTTACCCGTTGTTGTGGGTATCCAATCGTTCGTCTCTCCCAAGGGTGCTGTAGCTGAGGATGCCCAAGGCAATGAGGGTGAAAAGTTGCCCCCCGCTAGACCCATGCCAGAACTGAAAGAGGGCTTCATTACCCACCACCGCTGCCATGATGGCGACGCGCACGGTGCTGAGCAGGGCCGCAATCGCCACCGACCCCAGGATCAGCCCCCTTATCTTGGCCCAGGCTGTCACCACGGCGAGCAGCACCGAAACCTGCCACAAGAGGCCCAGTAGGGCGGCCCCGGTGCAGGCAAACTCCACATCCACAGTGCCGCTAGGGAGTTGAATGAAACTACCCTGCTGGGCCACATCGAAGCCCAAAAAATGCAGACCAAAGGCCGCTGCTGCCGCCGTCGCCACCCGGATCGGTCCATCCAGAACCGTTTCTAAAACCAGGGGCAACGTCCTAGGGGGTACCGAGAGTGCGACGACTAAGGCCCAAACCTTCCAGCCATGGCCGTTTTGCCCTTGGCGTACCAACAGCGACCACCCTGCAAAGGCCAACAACGGAAACAGCCTAACAAAAGCCGATGCCGTTGCGGTGATCGGTAAGGACTTCAGACAGAGGAGACCCAGCAGCGCAAGGCCCAGTACCCGAGCGAGGGGAGATCGCGACCACCGGAGCGGGCCAGCCTGACGGACTTGGTCGGCGATGGTTCCCCAAAACAACAGGCTCAGGATCAACTGATCGGCATTGCCCGTCACGCAAACAATTAAAACGCTATGCAGACTCACCAGGCCCAGGCCCAGCAGAGCGATCCTTGACGACATCAAAATACGTAGGCGGGAGCAGGGCGGGGCGGTCATCATTGCTTTACCGAATACGGTGCTTCATGCGTTTGGGTTGGCGTCCTACCATGCGCCCGACTCGGCGGCCAAAGGCCGTTGCAGGGTTGACCTGGGGTTCGCTGGCGTTGGCCTTGAGGGTACCTTTGCCCCGTCTTGCCCAGCGACTCACCAGCCAAGCGTAGAGAAACAAAAAGCTGCCTAAAAAACTTTCTGCAATCAGTTTCAGGCTGTTTTTAATCAGGTTTTGCTTCACATTGGCACGGGCCTGGTTGGCTTGGTCGTTTGCCTGTTCCTTTGCCTGGTTGAGGTTGTCTAAAATTTGGGCGCGGGCATCTTCGGGGTTGGCGGGGGCGTTGGGCAGTTGGCCCTGGGCATCGGGGGTGAGCACGAGGCTCTGCAACTGCTGAGGCGTCGCTTGTTCGAGCTGGGCACGGGTGGCTTCAATTTGCTGGCGCTGCTGATTCACCTGGGTACTGATTTGCTCGTTGTTGAAGCGGTGAATGCGCAGGGTGTTGGCGGCTGTAAGGGGAATGAGCAGAAACAGCGTGATGCTGAAGACCAGCGTCAACCAGGACAGGAACTTAAGGATCGGCCATTCCACATCCTGCCGTTCGACGTTATCGCCCCAAAACGCCAGAACTAGGGCCAACAGGGGCACTGGAACTAGTTTGACTAAGTCACCGGTAAACTGATATTCCCAAACCGGATCCATAAAGTCGGCAGGAATCAGCACATACAGAAAATCAACAAACGACAGCAGCAGCAGGCCATACCCCACGACTCGGGCCAGCCGCAGGAGATGTCCCATGGTGATGGTCTGGCTAACGGTATCCGATGGGTTAAGGGGGGGCGAGCCGCCATCGATTGCATTAGAGGGGAGGGAGTCTCCCTCTATCGGTGGATCGGCCCGAAGCGAATTCACTCTGGAAGAAGAAGCCATCAATATGCCCTCATAGCAGATAAGAACACCCTATCCACGGCATGTGTGCGTTCTGGTTTGCGTTGTTTGGGTGAGAGGGCAAATGGGATCGCAATCATGCCCCCGGCACATTAGGGACAGGCTTGATTGTTGTTATGGAAGTTTGGCATGTTTGCATCCGGCCACCCGACCCATCGTCAGAGAACTCTCCTGGGGCGTCGCTGGCAGCCATTCCTGCGGCGGGTTGTGTTGGGTAGCCTGGGGGTGTTGCTCCTGTATGGCCCGATCAACCTGGCTTTGGCCCAGGCGCTATGGCCCGAACCCGACGGCATTCTAGTCCTGGGTGGGAATCCCCATCGCGAAGCCACCGCTGCCCGGTGGGCCAGGGCGCACCCCAGCCTACGGGTGTGGTCATCCTCCGGATTAGGGCCAGATCAGGCCTATCCCATTTTTGACGCGCTGGGGGTGAGCCGGGATCGCGTTACCCTCGACTACCAGGCCGTTGATACGGTCACCAACTTCACCACCCTGGTGAAAACCTTCCACCAAAACCATGTGCATCACCTCTATCTGATCACCTCCGACTACCACATGCCCCGCGCCCGCGCCATTGCCACCATCATCCTGGGCAGCTACCGCATCGCCTTTACCCCCGTGATCGCCCCTTCTCTGACCTCAGCCGAATCGCCCCTTCGCATCTGCCGCGACGTCCTACGTTCCTGGCTTTGGCTCACGACCGGCTGGAGTGGGGCCAATTTAAGGGATGTCTAGTCCCACGGGCAACGTCAGATCACCCTGAATTAAGACCGCTGGGCCTTGCCCACCCTACCGATTTACGCTCTATCACCCCATCACCTAACCCATCCACCCATGACCCTATCCGTTGGCACCATTGAAACCTACGTTCCTGGATCTGCCGAGTTTGAGCAAACCCAGTACAGCAATCTAGGCACCGAGGAGCGAGAGTCCCTCAGCCTGTCCGACAGCAATCTCTGGCTGGTGGACAGCACCACCTTAAAACAGGATAGTACTGGCGATCTAAATTTGCTGGCTCTGTATTCCACGAGCTCGACGACGGATACCGAGGGCTACCTAGCTCCGATGGCCTCGACCGCCATGGCCTCCACCACGGGCGACATCACGATCTACGGCAGCACCCCGACCACGGATAGTGTTTTGTACACCAGCGGTTCTGTCCTACAGCTCAGCGACGGTTCACCCCTCCTAGAAGTGCAGGGCGGCACCCAGAGCAGCACCACGCTGATCGCAGACGGTGGCAGTAGCTCGGATGCAGCGACCCTAACGGATTTCGGGATTAATGCTAGATCCGGCACCACAGCATCGGTTACCGGGACTGGAACGACGGGCAGCTTAACGGGCATCAGCACAGATGGCCCAACGGGTACCGATGGGGGCAGTGGTGTCGTCACCGGGGTTGATGGTAATGCTGGTACGGCAACCACGGGAGGCTTGGATGGCACCCCAGATACCCCTGGAGAGGTGCAACCCGTTCCCTTTGACCTCCACACGAGTTTGGGGCTCCTCATCCTTGGCGTGATTGTCGTTGTGCGCCGCAGGGGCTGGTGGCATCGTCGCCGACCTGTGGCTCAACCTTAAGGCCAGATCGTTGAATTGAGGCTTCAGTCTCAATGAATTAAGGCTGGCGGGCAGTGCCCACCCCCAATGAATTAAGGCTGCTGGGCAGTGCCCACCCTACGCCCCCATCCCCCCACCACCCCACCACCCCACCACCCATGACTCTCTCCGTCGGCCCTATCCAAAGCTATGTACCCGGTTCTACCTGGTTTGACCTCACTAAATATTCCAGCCTAGGCACCCAGGAGCGGGTTTCCATTAACCTGGCAGACAGCAATCTTTGGCTGATCGACAGCAGCGATCTGTATCTGCCCTACAACTACGCCCCCCGCATTGCCTTTATTAACGAAGGGGCGGGCTATCAGTCTCCGGTCTCGATGACGGCGGCTGGCGCTACCACGGGCCAAGTCACGGTATTTTCTAACCTATCGGGCAGCAATAGCATTTTGCCGAGTCGCAATGCGCCTTTACGCGTGGGCGACTGGGTGCAGATGTCGGAAATTCAGGCGGGAACGCAGCTTCACTTTTCGGTCACCCCCAATGGTGTGGTCAGTTCCGGTAGAGCGCCTTTGAGTACGGACTACACCCTGAACCCGACCGATCCTTACAATCCCAACAGTCCGATTTTCTGGACGGCTTACGCAGATCCCAAGGCGACCAGACCCATCATTTTGCTGGGCTATGAAGATATCGCCGGTCGCGGCAGTGACAACGACTTCAATGACGGCATCATCGCCATTGATGTTGGCGTGGAAAACTTTAGAGCCATTTTTACCACGGCCAACCTGGGTCAGGATCCTCGCATTAACTTAAGGGATGCCCAGGCCCAGGCCGTTCCCTTTGAAATGCACAGTGCCGCTGGTCTTTTGGTGATTGGGGCGATTGTTATCGGGCGGCGGAAAGGTTGGTGGCGATTTAGAAAACCTGTCGATTTACCTTAGCGGATGTTTGAAAAGCCAAAGCGTGTCCCAAGTTATACCGATGAGGTCAGCCTCAGCCGTCAAAAATTCCGTAGATTGACACCGATCTCGCGACCAATCGCACCTGAGGCAACCCTTTGCAAACGCCCTCTAAGATACAAGGGGAATTCTTACGTTTGCCTGTGACCATAAGACGTTGCCAACATCCTTAATAAAAGACAGCGGCTCAAGATCGTCCCTAGCCTGGAGTTTGACGAGTCACGGTCACTATTGCTTCGGTAATGCGTCTAAGCTGTTCCGGCTCGATAATGTAGGGCGGCATGGTGTAAATCAATCGTCCAAAAGGTCGCAGCCACACCCCCTGCTGCACAAGCTGAGGCTGCACTATCACCATATCCACAGGCTGATGCAGTTCCACCACGCCAATTGCCCCCAGCACCCGCACGTCTTTTACAGCGGGAAACTCTCGACAGGGTGCGAGTTCCTGCCGCAGTTGGGCTTCAATGCGATGAACTTGTCCCATCCAGTCGCCACTGTCTAGAATCCCCAAACTCGCTAAAGCCACGGCACAGGCCAGGGGATTGGCCATAAAGGTTGGCCCATGCATAAAAACGCCCGCTTCGCCCTGGGCAAAGGTTTGGCTAATTTCTGTAGTCGCCAGGGTAGCCGCGAGGGACATAAAGCCCCCCGTCAGTGCCTTGCCCACACACATCAGATCGGGGGCTACCTGGGCATAGTCGCAGGCGAAACGCTTGCCCGTGCGGCCAAAACCCGTGGCAATTTCGTCTAAAATCAGCAGCACCCCATACTGATCACACAGGTCTCGCGCCCGTTTCACGTAGTGGGGACTGTAGAACCTCATTCCCCCGGCTCCCTGTACCACGGGCTCAAAAATGGCCGCCGCTAGGTCTTGATGATGGGTTTCTAAAATGGCGGAAAAACTGGCAATATCCTCCTCCTGCCAGTTGCGCTCAAAGGGAACTTGGGGTGCGTCGGCAAAATATTGCTCCACCAAACTGTTGCGAAATAGATGATGCATTCCGTTCACCGGATCGCACACCGCCATGGCGGCAAAGGTATCGCCGTGGTATCCGTTGCGAATGGTCAAGAAATGCTGCTTTTGTGGTTGGCCCTTGTTGTGCCAATACTGGATGGCCATTTTCATGGCCACCTCCACCGCCACCGATCCCGAATCACAGAAAAACACATGCTGAAGCGGGGCCGGAGTCAGTTCCACCAGTTTGTGAGCTAACTGAACGGCGGGCTGGTGGGTCAAGCCCCCAAACATTACATGGCTCATCCGCCCCATCTGGTCGAGAGCCGCCTGATTTAACGTGGGATGGTTATACCCATGAATGCACGTCCACCAGGAGGACATCCCATCCACCAGCCGCTCCCCGGTTTCGAGTTCTAGGTAAACGCCCTGGGCCGAACGCACCGGAAAGGTTGGCCCCGTATTGGGCATCGGCGCATAGGGATGCCACACATGCTGACGATCCAGCGCCATTAGGCGATCCGTAGGCAGAAATTCCATAGCCGTTGGGGATGAACTCAGGGCAACACAATCAAGGTAAACCCAACTATAGGCTGCACTCGCCCCCGTGTGAGCCACGACAACTCAGGTCGGTCGCTGTCCAGGGGGTATTCCCCAGGTCGTAGACCGCTGAACCTGTTTGCGTTGTGATCGCAAACCTAAACACAGATGCCCCCCCTTTAGCGTTGATGCATGGGCCTATCTCTCCATCGGCCCTGTTCTCCTCCCCCGGCAAAACCATGTTTACAGTCCTGAATCAGTGCTTTCGACCGAATGTGTCATCGCAACGATCTCTGGAACCATCTCCAGATCCTGACCATCGCCCGATTCGGCTCACCATCGTCACCCAGTTTTTCCCGCCCGACTTTGCCGCCACCGGGCAATATATGGATGAGCTTGCCACTCACCTAGGCCAGCAGGGGTTTGAGGTACGGGTGTTTACGGGCCAACCCAGCTATGCCTTTGAGGTGGCCGAAGCCCCTGCCGAAGAGCAGAAAGGCCCGGTTCATATCACCCGCTCCAACTTTCTGCGCAGCCGTTCGCGCAGTATGAAGGGCCGCACCCTCAGTAGTTTGGCCTTTTGTCTGCACACGGCATGGCACCTGCTGAATCGGCGCAACCGAGGGGATATCGTTCTCTTTGTTAGCGAGCCGCCCTACGTGCAGGTGGTTGGGTTCCTGTTTAGCCTCCTCTTCGGCACTGCCTACGCTGCACTGGTCTATGACCTCTATCCCGATGTGGTGACGGGGCTGGAAATGCTGCCCGCCCATCACTGGGTGGTGCGCCTGTGGGATGCGGTGAATCGTCGGGTGTGGCGGCGGGCGGAGGCGGTTATCGTGCCCTGCGAAACCATGAAGGCTCGCATTTTGGCCAAACATCCCGCCCTAGCGGATGCCATCACCGTGATCCACAACTGGTCAGACCCCGCCTGGGTTAAACCCCTGGCCAAGGCCGACAATGCCTTTGCCCACACCCACGGCACCCAAAACCTTTTCACGGTGCTCTATTCCGGCAATATGGGGCGCTGCCACGACATGGAAACCGTCATCGGTGCGGCCCAAGCGCTGCGGGAGGATCCGGTGCAGTTCCTCTTCATTGGCGGTGGCCCCAAACGGGAGATCACCCAGCGGCAGGTCAAAGACCTCGGCCTCACCAACTGCCGATTTCTCCCCTACCAAGACAAAGCCCTACTGCCCCAGTCCCTCACCGCCTGCGACCTGCACCTGGTCAGCATCGACACCGATATGGAGGGGCTGGTGGCCCCCAGCAAGTTCTATTCGGCCCTGTCCTCCGGTCGGCCCGTGGCGATTATTTGCGAAGGCTATTCCTACCTGCGGGGGCTGGTGTCCCAGGCCCACTGTGGGGCGGCCTTTAGCAACGGCGATAGCCAGGGGCTAGCCAGCTACATCCGCTACTTGATGAAAGATGGGGAAGCCACCCAGCAGTTGGGCCTTTCGGGGCACCGCTTTGTTCGGGAGAACTTTACCGTCGAGGCCATCAGCCGCCAGTATTACCGCCTCATTCAGCGCGCTGTGGTCAAAAATGCCGACCTCTATCGCGCCCTAGAAAACCAGGAATTTGAACTCTATTACCAACCCATTGTGAACCTGGGCAATGGGCGCATCGACACCCTAGAAGCCTTGCTGCGGTGGCACCATCCCCAGCGAGGCTTGCTACAGCCGGAAGACTTTCTCTCCGCCACTAAAGATACCGATCTCATTATTCCCCTGGGCTGGTGGGTGCTGGATCGGGCTTGCCAGCAGTTGGCTACCTGGCGGCAGCAGTTTCCCGAACAGCAGGTTCGCCTCAGCGTCAACCTCTCCACCCAGCAATTTCTCCATCCCGATCTGATCCCTCACCTAGACCGGGCCTTAACCACCCACCATCTGCGGGGCGGCGACTTGGTGCTAGAGGTCAAAGACCACACCATCGTTATGGATACCTCGGCCACCATGGGGGTGTGGATGCAGTTGCAGGCACGGGGCATTCAAATCTGCATTGATGGCATCGGCACCCGCTACGCCTCCCTCAGCTTTTTGCATCGCTTCCCGGTCAGCAGCCTCAAAATTGATGCCAAAACCGTCAATCGTCTCGATATTGACCCCAAACTGGCGGAATGGCTGAAAAGCCTGATCATCATGACCTACGATCTGCACATTGACCTGATCGCCATGGGCATCGAAACGGCCTTTCAGCACCGCCGTACCCGCGAAATGGGAATGACCTACGGCCAGGGCTATGGCTTCTCAAAACCCGAACCAGTGTCTGTAATCACCCGCCTGTTAGCCCACAGAAACCCCTTTTCGTTTTTGATCGAGCCTCTACCCCTAGCCCCTACCATGCCAACTTCTACCGATGTTCCTCTGGTGCTCATTGTGGATGATGATCGATCCCTCCGTCGCTTGCTAACCATGGCGGTGCAACAAGCGGGCTACCGTACCATCGAAGCAACCAACGGCCAAGAAGCCCTAGAATGCTACCAACGAGAGTCTCCTGACCTGGTTCTCCTCGACGCCATGATGCCCGAAATGAACGGGTTCACCTGCTGTCAGCAAATTCGCCTGCTGCAAGCCAGCGAGCATGGCCCCGATACCGACCCAGTTCAAGGTTCGCTACTCACTCGGCAAAGCTGCCAAGCGCCCATTTTGATGATCACCGCCCTAGACGATGAAACCTCGGTTGAAAATGCCTTTGCCGCAGGCGCAACCGACTACATCACCAAGCCCGTCAACTGGTCGATTTTGAAGCAGCGGCTTAAAAAACTACTCAAAGGGCGTTTGAATAGTGATCTACCGTAACCTCAGTTCGGGCTAAGCTCATTGACCCTATGCCCTGGACGCCCTCTCCCCATGGGCTACGGCTTATACCTAGGCTTGTTACCCTGGGGTTTGGGTGCATCGTTGCGCGGCTAAAATTGTGGTGTATGGCTGTGCGCGTGGCCCTTTGGGCAGGGCTGATGCTAGTGCGGTGGCCTCGTTTGGGCGCTATGCACCCTAGGAAAAACGGCTTGATTTTTAACTTTCCCCATGACTCGTAAACAGAAGTTCCCCCACTTGCTCGGTTCTAAATGGACAGCTCGCCACGCTACCGAGGGTTGGCGGCATTTTCAGGTCGCTAATCGTAAACAGGAGGGAGGCTGGGTCTTTGCGGAACTCGTCGCTTCCTGCGATCCTTCGGTACGGCTCTGGGTGAATGCCAAACAGCTCAAAAATCGAGACCTCTGGCAAGCCGGATGGCAACCCCTAGGGCCAAGGGAGACTATAGAGGTCTCACCCTAAGCCCATCCACCGTGGCCACCCCAAGGGCTTGAGGTTGCGTTAGGATCAAGGCATCTACCCCAAAACGGGAGCGTCCACCCTCGCCGTCCTAAAGCACCGCTATGTCCCCTGCCCCCTTCGATGGTGTCCCTGCCGATAACGCCAATTCTGGCGAACCAACCCTGCTGGCTCAGGTGCTCTCTCCCTTGCTGGACGATTTTCAATATTGGTTTCAGCGTTCCCTAACGTTGTTAGAGAAGGGGCCGCTACTCGGCATCCATGCCGACGATCAGGCGAACTTGCTGGATCGGGTGAGGGAAGCCATGGCTGAAACCCAAACGGCGGCGTCTTTGTTGGCGATTACCAAAGGACAGGTAGGCGTTGATCCGGCCCAAGTGATGACCTGGCACACCCTCGTTGCAGAATGCTGGGTGGTCGCCCGTCGCCATCGATCCTTATCCCGTTAGCGTCAAATCTGGGGGCGAATTTGGCCTGGGCGGATGGGCCATAATCAGGGTAAACAGGTTACAGTCAATACAGGCAGCGATTGGCCAGAGGATACAAGTCATGTGGCAAGTTATTTACATCATTGCATTTGCGGCGCTCGCCATTCTGGCCATTGCCAACCTGGTGAGAAATCTAATTTTGCTGGGCAACAATGCCCGCAACTCGCAAGCCCCCAGTGCCTACGGCAACGATACTCGCCGTCCAGTGCCTCACCCAGAACTGCTCGATCAAGACGGGCAGGTGATTCGGGAACCGTTGCTAGTGATGCGATCGATCTCCGTGAAAGATGCCCGCGAACAGCTTGATGCCCTCTACAACGACGACAGCGACGAGACCAAGCCAAGCTCAGACGTTTAGTCACGGATCGCTAACATCAAGCCTCATCGACTTAGTCACGGGTTTCTAAACCTCTGATCTTTGGTATTCCATGGCCCAGCTCCCTTGTGTGGCAGGCGCTTTAAATAGCGCAATGCCTTAGTGATCTAGAGACAGAAACCACCCCAGACCATCACCCATAAAAAAGTCGTCGTCATCCGTGGATCTTTGGGGCCAAAACGGGCTCTCTAAGTCTAGTCATGGGTGAAAGAAAAACGATGGGTGCCATTGCAGGAATGTTGGGTTGCGGCGCATACGTTGCCGGGTTGTTTGCCGTGAGTTTATGGGTACGCCACGGTGGGCTAGGGCTGTGGGCTGGGGTGGGGCTAACGGGGCTAATGGCGTTAGTTTTGGGGGCCATAGCCGCCCTCACCATCCCCCAACGCTGGCCCTTGGGGCCACAATCTCCCCTATGGCTGGGGCTGGGTGGCTTGGGTTTGATCGCGGCCCTGAACTACGGCTGGCAATATCCTACGCCTTCGGTACTGGATATCAGCCATGTGCTTCAGCCGGAAATGGTCGCCGGAGCACAGCAGGCAGTAGAGGGGAGGCTAGCGGATACCCCCAAAATTAGCCGCAGCGGTAAAGGGCAGTTTTGGCTGCAAACTCAGCAAATGCAGCTTTTTGACGAGAATGATACCCCCCTCAGGCCACCCACGACCACCAAGGGCAAGCTTTACGTCACGGTTCCGGCTGAAGCCATTCAAGATCTGCGCCCCGGCCAAACCGTGAAGGTGCAGGGCAAGCTCTACGAGCCCTCCGTGGCCAAAAACCCCAACGCCTTTGACTTCAAGCAATACCTGGCCAGCCAGGGAGCCTATGCCGGGTTTAGCGGTCGGTGGGTAGATATCCAAAGCGAAGCGGGCTGGGGTCTGTGGCAGATCCGGCAGCGCATTGTGCAGGCCCATCGCCAAGGACTTGGCCCAGACCCAGGATCCCTAGTCAGCGCCATGGCCCTGGGACGGCAGGCGGTGCAGGTGCCCTATGATCTCCAAGATGCCTTTATTCAGGCGGGGTTGGCCCACACCCTCGCGGCCTCTGGCTTCCAGGTGTCGCTGCTGCTGGGCCTAGTGATGGGGATTCTGCGGCTACCCGTCCTTCAGGGGCGCTTGGCCCGTCCCGGCTTGGCCCAGCTCATCATCGGTAGCCTGGTGCTAGGGGGCTTTGTCTTGATGACCGGAGCCCAACCCAGCGTGATGCGGGCGGTTTTGATGGGGTTGGGAGCCTTAATCGGCTTGGCCCTAGAGCGGAGCGTCAAACCCCTGGGCTGTCTGTTGTTGACGGTGACGCTGCTGCTGGTGTGGAACCCCACCTGGATTGACGACGTGGGCTTTCGCCTCAGCGTCATGGCGACCCTGGGGCTGATGGTGAGCGTGAAGCCGATCACCGAACGTTTAAACGGGCTACCCCCCACCCTGTCCACACTTCTCGCCGTGCCCATCGCCGCCTATTTTTGGACGATTCCCCTCTCCCTCTACTATTTCAATACCCTCACCACCTACAGCATTGTGCTGAATATGGTGGTCACGCCCTTGGTGACGGTCATTAGCCTTGGGGGCATGGTTACCGGGTTGGTGGCCCTGGTTCTTCCGGCCCTAGGCAGTGCCTTGGCCTTCCTGCTGGGGTTGCCCACCGCCCTGCTGATCGCCCTTGTCCACTGGGAAATTAGCCTCCCTGGTAGCACCCTAGCCATGGGCCATATCGCCCTCTGGCAGATGATCGGCCTTTACCTGCTCTACGGGCTGGGGGGCTGGTCACCCCTGGGACGGCGGCGACGTTGGGCCGTGGCGCTGTTGATTGTGGTCACCGCCCTGGGGCCACTGTGGTACCGAGGAGCGACCCTCTCCCAGGTGGCAGTGCTGGCGGCGGGCAACGATGTGGTGATGGTGGTTCAGGATCACCGTTCTACCCTGCTGATCAACAGCGGCACCGATTCCACCGCCTTCTATACCGTGGGGCCGTTTTTGCGGCAGGCCGGAGTCAACCGCCTCAACCACGCCATCGATGGCCAAAGCAGTGACGATGAAAACTGGAAAACCCTGATTGCCCAAACCCCCATCCAGCGCTTTTACTATACCCATCCCCTGCGGGTGCCCCCTCAGGAAATCCAAAACCCCACCAGGCTGGGCCGCAACCAAATCCTCATCCTGGAGCAACACCGGATTGAGTCGCTTCTGGATGTGTCCCCTGTCACCCCTGGTCTGGCCGCGTCAGCCCGTCCGGCCCTGGGTACGGCCCTCAAACTCACCCTCTTCCATCAACATCCCTGGCTGATGCTGACCCACCTGAGCCAAGCTGACCAGCGGGCCTTGCTCCAGTCCGCCCCCGCCCTCGCCAGCGATGTGCTTTGGTGGGATGGGCAACCCCTCCAGCCTGCTTTGTTGGAGGCGATTCATCCTCGGATCGCCATTGCTTCCACCCGCAACCTCGCCCCAGAGATCGCAGACGACCTCAAAAAACGGGGCATCCAAGTGTGGTGTACCGAGCAAGATGGGGCGATCCTGTGGCAACCCAGACAGGGCTATCAGGCCTATCTCGCCACCAGCCCCCCACCACAAACCGCTTGGGACTAGCCGCCATGGGTTCGAGGCATGGTTTCCCGTGGCGGGGTTTAGGTTTCTAGGGGAATCGCTGGGGGAGGTGAAATCGGTTTCTCGTTTATGCTGTGAAAGGTAGGCGTAGGTCACCCAGCTTGCTGTTTGGTTGCCCCTTCATACAACTCATAAACTCCGATGTTTGCGACTTCTTTGCCGCCCCGGTTCATTCACTCTGACAAGATTCGTCCGGCCATTCAATCGATGCAGTCTGATTTGGTCGCTTGGCGGCGGCGGTTGCACCAGCGACCAGAGTTGGGCTTTCGGGAACAATTAACCGCTGAGTTCATCCAGCAGCGCTTGACGGAATGGGGCATTCCCTTTCAATCGGGGGTAGCCAAAACGGGCGTGGTGGCGGTGATTGAGAGTAGCCATCCGGGGCCAGTGCTGGGCATTCGAGCCGATATGGACGCCCTGCCCATCCAGGAAGAAAATCAGGTGCCCTATTGCTCCCAACATGAGGGGATGATGCACGCCTGTGGCCACGATGGCCATGTGGCCATTGCCCTGGGCACGGTGCGCTATTTGGCAGAACACCGAGATCAGTGGCGGGGCACGGTGAAGGTGATCTTTCAACCAGCGGAGGAGGGGCCGGGGGGCGCGAAACCCATGATTGAGGCTGGGGCGCTGAAAAATCCCGATGTGGAGGCGATGATTGGCCTGCACCTGTGGAATAACCTGCCCCTGGGCACGGTGGGGGTGCGCACTGGCCCGCTGATGGCGGCGACGGCCCTGTTTAACCTCACCCTTCAGGGTAAGGGGGGCCATGGGGCACTGCCGCACCAAACGGTGGATGCGGTGGTGGTGGGGGCGCAGATTGTCAACGCGCTGCAAACCATCGTGGCTCGCAATGTGGATCCAACCCAGGCGGCGGTGGTCAGCGTAGGTAAATTCCACAGCGGCTATGCTCCCAATGTGATTGCCGACGTAGCAGAACTCAGCGGCACGGTGCGCTACTTCGACCCTCGCTACACGGACTTCTTGCCCGCCCGCATTGAGCAGATTGTGGCGGGGATTTGCCAGAGCCAGGGGGCGACCTATGAATGGGACTATCAGACGCTCTATCCCCCGGTAATTAACGATGCCGGAATGGCGGAGTTAGTGCGGTCGGTGGCGCTCTCCGTGGTAGAAACTCCGGCGGGGGTGGTGCCCGACTGTCACACCATGGGCGGCGAAGACATGGCCTTTTTCCTCCAGGAGGTGCCCGGTTGCTACTTTTTCCTGGGGTCGGCCAATACCGAAAAAGCCCTGGCCTATCCCCACCATCACCCCCGGTTCGATTTTGACGAAACCGCCCTGGGCCTTGGCGTCGAAATGTTTGTGCGCTGCGTGGAAGCCTATAGCCTAGGTTAATTCAGCCCCTCGTAGGGATGCGGTTTCCTCTCCCTTAGCGGTTTTCTTGCCCCTAGCGGCTTCCTTGTCCCTAGAGGGGTGCGTTAAGGTTGGTCGCTATTTTTTTACATAACCTGGGGGGTTTGGGTCTCCGTTGCTATGCTTAGCGGTGAAGTGTGGTACCGGGATGTAAATTCATGGCGATGGGACACCGACATCGATATCGCTGGTTGATGGTGGCTGTGGTTAGCCTCGGCCTGTGTTTGGGGCTGGGCTGGCGGTGGGGCGGAGACCCCCCTAGGGCGGTGGCCCAAAATGCGCCGCCGCCGACCTTGGCTCCGGCCATGCCCATGCTGGCGGGCAACTTTGACGACCCCCAGGGCCGTTTTCAGATCGGCATTTTTGAGGGCTACAAGGTTAGCCGAGCGGGCAATGCGCCCCTGATTCAAGCCCCCAACGGGAGTTTGGCCTACACCGTGGCGGTGGCCCCTTTGCCCGCTGGAGCCGCCATCGCCACGGAGGCCGACTTGGTGCAGGTCACTCAGCAAACCTTCGGCCAGGGGGAAGGCTTCACCACGGGGGACGTGCAGGCGATTCCGGGGGGCGGCATTCGGATTAACTGGACTGGACGGCTCTCCCAGGGGGTGGCTCCTCCCCAGCCGATTAGTGGGAAAGTCTTTGCTCGCCAGCGCGACGGTTCAGCCTTTCTGCTGATGGTGGCGGCGACGGCGGATCGAGAGGCCCAGGTCTCCGATGCCATCGTCACCTTGGGCGGCACCCTGACGGTGCCCTAGGGGCTGGACCACAAATTCCCTGGCTACCACATTCAATGGGTTCCCTATGCATATCCACTGGGCTAAGTTTTGGAAGCTGCCCCAGACCTATCTTTTGTTGGTCGGCCTGGGTCTAGGCTATGCGGTTTTGTGGGGGTTAGCCGGAAATCGGTGGTTGACCTTCCTAGGCGGGGCGGTGATTGCCGGGGCTATGGTGGGCAGTTGGGCGCTGGGTTTTCGCCGTAATCCCTCCGTTGCCAGCGATAGCAACCTGTTGAATGCCGAAGCCTTTATTTACCACATCGAACCCCTGGGGCAGCGGGTGCCGGGGTCGGGCCAAAAGACTTGGCGGCAGGTGGAGGCTTGGGCCGCAGAATCCCAGCAGTTTGCGGCCCGCATTGCCGAGCGGGATCCCCTCTTGCAGATGGAACTGCTGGAGGCACTGCATACGGTGGTGGATCTGGCCCGCCAGGTGGCCGATGGGCTGGCGGTGATCAGCCAAATTGAAACCTCCACCTACCGCCAACTGGCCCAGCAACGGCTGACGGCCAGCCGGGATCGCCTTCAGGCCACCCATGCCCAACTTCAACAGCTTCAAGATCAAGTCGCCCTCTCTAGTCTGGAAGCCGAGGCCAGCCAAGCCTCCCTGCCCCAAAGCCTCCAAATTTTGATTAGTGCCAACAAACTCATTCTGGAGGATCCACCGCCCCCCTAGCGCCTTGGCCAGAGTCACCTGGAACCCTGGGGGGTGGGGTCGCCATCCTGTTATTTCACTGCTGAGTTCACAGCCGCTATCCATGCCTACCTTCCTTCGTCGTCGTCCGCTTTTGGCCTTTTTGCTGGGGTTGTGTGCCGTTTTTCTGTGGAACTGTGGCCCTGGCGGTTTGCCCATGGGGAGCACCATTGATTCTCCAGAAAGTGCCCAGGCGGCCCTCTTAAATTCGGTATTACCCAAGATTGATGTGATCGATGAGGTAGTCTCCGACGAAATAGCGGCCCGCTATGCCACGGATCAGAGTGTAGAGCCCATTCCCCAAACCGAGGATTTTCCGCTCTATGCCGCTCAGCCCAGCGGGGGCAATACGGTGCATGTGGAAATCTTTAGTTCCTCGGAAAAGGCTAATGTCAACCGCCAAAACGAGCGCTGGCTGGTGGAGGTGGCCGAAGCCTTTAACCAGCGACAGGAAACCCTGCCCTCTGGGGAGGTGATTCAGGTGGGGGTGCGCCAGGTGGCCTCTGGAACGGCGGCGCGGATGCTGGGGGCCGGAGTGGCCCAACCCCAGGGCTACAGCCCCTCCAACGATCTGTGGGTGGCGATGATTCAAAGCGAGGGCGTGCCCGTGACCCCCGTGGCGGAACGCCTGGTGCCCAATACCGCTGGCTGGGTGCTACCGAAGACTGTCTACGACCAACTGGCGGAAAATGGTACCGTCAGCTTTGATCGCCTGCTGGCCGCCATTGCCTCGGAGCAAATCACCGTGGCCTATCCCAACCCCTACTCCAGTTCCACCGCCCTCAACCTGCTCTATACCCTCTATTGGCGGGCGGCGGGGCACCAGCAAAGTGGCGGGCAACTCACCACTGCCGAGCTACAAACCCCCCAGGTCAACTCGGTGTTCGACCAGTTCCAAGCCCAGGTGCTGATCACCACCCCCACCACCCTCGACCTGCAAGAACTGTTCCTGCGGGATCAGTCCAATCTGCAAGCGTTCCCTCTGGAGTACCAAAACTACCTTGCCCTACGCCAGGTGCCAGGATTTGAAAATACCGAATTCGTCCCCTTTGGCATGCCCCACAACAACCCCCTGGTGGGCTTTGGGTGGAACAGCCCTCAACAGCAAGCCGCCCTAGAACGTTTCTCGGCCTTTGCCCTGTCGCCCGATATGCAAGCCCTCGCCGCCCAGCAGGGCTTTGTGGAAACCGAACACCTGCAGGCCACCGCTGACCACCCGCCGATCCCGTCGGGGGAGGTGCTGCTCGCCGCCCAGTCGAACTGGAAGTTGCGCAAAGATGGGGGCCGCACGGTCTATATGGCCCTGGTGATTGACACCAGCGGTTCCATGGAAGGATCCCGGATGCAAGCGGTCAAGGACGGGCTACGCATCGCCGCCGGACAAATTAACCCCGGCAACTACGTCAGTATCGTTACCTTTGATAATCGCCCGGTTCGGCGTCTGCCCCTGGCCCCCTTTGACCAACCGCAGCACCAGCGCTTTCTGGCCACCGTCGATCTGCTGCGGGCCGATGGAGCCACCGCCATGTACGACGGGATGATGGTGGGCCTAGCCGACCTGATGGAGAAAAAAGCGGCTGACCCCACCGGGCGTTTCTACCTGTTGCTGCTCACCGATGGCGAAGCCAACCGAGGCTTTCAGTTCGATGCCGTGCAGGACGTCATGGCCTACAGCGATGTCCGGTTCTACCCCATTGCCTACGGCGAAGTTAGCCAAAGCGAACTCCAGGCCATCGCCAGCCTGCGGGAATCCACCGTGCAGCAGGGCAACCCCGACAACGTCCAAAGCCTGTTCCGCGATCTGTTCCAGGTCAACCTCTAGAACCCCTCCCGACTCCCGACTCCCCCCTCCCGACTCCCCCCTCCCGGCTCCCCCATGCGCAAACCCACCCTCCGCCTCCTGCTGACCCTCGGCCTCGGCTGGCTGGCCTTCATTGGCCTAGGGCTGGGATTGCGGCAATGGAACACTGGCCCTACGGTGACGGTGATTATTGACCGCAGCTATTGTGCCCCCGCCCAGTGGCAAGCCCAGGCCCAGCGCTACACCGACCTCCACGACCAGCACGACCAGGGCCGCCTGCGCATTGTCCAGGTCATCTACGTCAGTGATCTGGGGGCCGTCGTGGCGGAAACCCTTCCCACCCCAGAGGAGATCAACCGCCTCAACACCTTTGGTCGGTTCAACGCCGCCCAAATGGATCAAGCACGGCAGGCGGCACCCAACCCAGAGGTGTTGTCTTGTCAGGGCAATTGACGGCACCAGGTTGTCGGGAAGCCGACGGTGAATCCCTGGAAACGGCGGTGTAAGATAGCGAAGGCCATTGTGTTCCAATCCTATGCTTACCATTGCCCTACCCAAGGGAGCCCTGCTGGGCGACAGTATTCAACTCTTCCAGCGGGTTGGCCTAGATTTCAGCCTGTTCCAAGACAAGGCCAACCGCCAACTGCAAATTCTCGACCCCACCGGGCGGGCCAGGGCGCTGTTGGTGCGGGCTCAGGATGTGCCCGTCTACGTGGAGTATGGGCAGGCTCAGATCGGCATTGTGGGCTACGACGTGCTGCGGGAAAAGCAGCCCAAGGTAGCTAATTTAGCGGATCTGGGGTTTGGCGGTTGTCGGCTGTCGGTGGCAGTCAAGGCGGATAGCCCCTACCGTTCTGCCCTAGATATTCCGGCCCACAGCCGCATCGCCTCCAAGTTTGTCCACTGTGCCCAAGACTATTTCCAAAGCCTCGATCTGCCCGTGGACATTGTGCCCCTCTCTGGATCGGTGGAGCTTGGCCCCATTACCGGGATGTCCGAGGCGATTGTAGACCTCGTTTCCACGGGCAAAACCCTGCGGGAAAACAATCTGATTGAGCTAGAGGTGCTCTACTACAGCACCGCCCGCCTCATCGTCCATCCCCTCAGCTACCGGGTCAACCCCTACGGGCTGGGGGACTGGATTACCCAACTGCGCCAACAGGCCACCGCTGGGGCGGCTCAATCGTCTTGATGATGCGGCCTTATTCGGCGTCGTCGGTGTCGGCGTTGACCTTGGGAATAAAGTCGGGCTTGTCTTTATTTTCCCAGCCCGGTGGGCGCTTAGAGTTGTACCAGGCAATGGATCCAATGCTGATGGCGGCAATGAAGCCCACCACATAGACCAGCACGAAGGTGGATGGGAGACCGCTGCTGGCGGCCACGCCAAGGGGAAAAACCATGGTGACTTGCACTCCGAAATTGAGGGGTGAGTATCCCAAATTATAGATGACCGCAGCCCTAGCCCGCCTTGGGCGATAGGGTGGCTTTGGGGTAGGCAATCCGTTTGTGGTTGTACTGCTGCCACACCTGCACAAAAATATCGGCAATCACCGTCATATGTTCGCGGGTGAGGCCCGATTCTGCCAGTTGGTTGTCCTTCCAGCGAGTGCGCAAAATCCGGTTTACCATGGCTAGGGCTTCGTCGGGGGTGGCGTCGGTGAGGGAACGGAGGGCCGCTTCGCAAGAATCCGCCAGCATGACGATTCCCGTTTCTGGCGATTGGGGAATGGGGCCATCGTAGCGAAAATCGGATTCTTTGACGGTGATAGTGGGATCTTGCTGGGCCATTTCCTGGGCTTGGTGATGGAAATAGCTGATCAACATGGTGCCCTGGTGTTCGGGGATAAACGCCTGAAGTGCCTTGGGTAGACGACATTTGCGAGCCATCATCAAGCCCTCGCTGACGTGGCGCTTGATGATCGTGGCGCTGAGCCAGGGATCGTTGAGTTGGTCGTGCTTGTTGGGGCCACCCATCTGGTTTTCGATGAAGCCCAGGGGGTCGTGCATTTTGCCGATGTCGTGGTAGAGGGTGCCCGCCCGCACCAGTTCCACATTGCAGCCCAGGGCACGGGCCGCTGCCTCGGCCAAACTGGCCACAAACACGGTGTGCTGAAAGGTGCCCGGAGCCTCGGAGGCCAGCCGCTTGAGCAGGGGCCGATTCGGGTTGGAGAGTTCGGCCAGACGAATCGGGGTAATCAGGTCAAACAGATGCTCTAGGTAGGGGCTGAGGCCGAGGGCGGCTACGCTGGATAGAATGCCGTAGCCGCCCTGAATCGCCGCTCCCACCAAAATGCCCGACCAGGCCGAGACCAGCGACACCGGATTAACCATGACCGTGAGTAGCAGATAAACTACGCCCTGGGTCGCCCCCACCCCAGCCCCTAGGAGGGCGAGTTCTTCGCGGGAACGCATTCGTCCAGACCACAGACTACAAACCATGGCCCCCGCCGCCCCAGCGATCCAAGATACTCCGCTGACGGTGGATCCGAGGGGCACTAGCAAGGCCAACAGCCCCACCAGCGTGCCTCCCAATACAGGCCCATAGAAATTTCCGGCTAAGAGCCCAATGGCCGGGAGCCCATAGGCGGCAATACTAAGGGCTTTGAGGATGCCCGTACTCACCACCATGGCCGAGATTAAAACATAGTCCTGTTGACGGAGATGCTGGGGACTCCAGCGCTCAATCAACAAAAAGACGCCAATGCCGGCCCCCACTAAGCCACCAAAGATCGCCAGCCCCCCATAGTTAAACCGACGCTGGCTGAGGTTGAAATGGTCGAGCAAGACAAAATGGCTCTGGGTGATGTTTTCTCCTGCCGCCACAATGGGATCCCCCTGGCGAATGTCCACTAGCACAGGCTTAACGGCCTCAGCGGCCATGTCGGCCTTTATTCGAGTTTGGTCGGGATCTTCAATCAAGTTAGGCTGAAGACTGCCTTGCAGCAGTTGGCTGGCAACGTCCTCCCCAGGGCGGGGTACGGTTCCCTTCAACTGCATTTGGATAGCGCGGTAGAGCACCTCCGATGACAGTCCGGGGGTAATGCCCTGGGCCAGCATACGCTCCGCCGCCCGTTGCACCCCAACCTGGGTGCCCGTCCAGTGTTCAGCGCTCAAGTCGAGCACCGTGGGGGAGTAGGTGAGCCCTTCCACCTCGTTAGACAGGAGGGCCAAATTGGCCTGGGCCTGCTGATAACTGTGGCGGGCTTGTTCTACTGCATTCAGTAGGGTGTTAAACTCCTGCACCGAGGATCGCTGGGCATAGTTCCACAGTTCCCGCATGGCCTGGTGCTGGGAGGGGGTGAGGGTTTGCCCCTGGGTAAGATTGCCAAAACCCAGGGGGGGCAGTAGGGCAGGATCGGCGTCCCGTTCTGCCAGGGGAGACACTAAACTACGCAGCTTTAGCCAAGTGGCATCGTTGGAACGCCGCAGATAGATCTGCATTTGGGTGGAGAGCACATCGGTGGGTACGAAGGGTAGGGGGCCAGCCTCCCGCCGTAGGGTGGTCAATTGGGCTATCGAGGTATCGATGGTACGGAGGGTGGTGTCGGTGGTCGTAGGGTCTACCTTCAGCACGCGCAGGGCACCATTCCGGGCATCGCGGCGGCGTTCCTCGGTGGTCTGCTTATCCTCCACGGAGGCATCGGCAGGGGCGTAGATCGTCTCTGGGGCTATGCCGCCCACCTGCAAGCCGGGTTGATTATAGAAGCGTTGGCCTAGCACGGTGGTGATCCCCACCGTGGTGATGAGAATGGCCAGACGAGGATGGCGAATGTCGCGATGGCGTTTGGTAGCGCGACAGGGCAAGGGCGATCTAAGTTCTTCGGATTTTTCCAGGGCAGGAACGGCGATGGTCTGGGTTCTTTCTGGCCCGAAAGCAGGCCGAGCGGGGCGCGACGACCGGGCCAAGGACAGCTTTGGAAGCATCTCCGCCATGGCTTCGGGCGCTGCCGAAACCCAGGTCTCGATAGCGGCAACCAGTTCCTTAAGCGCTCTCATAGGCTAGGTCAATTCAGCAATCGGGCGCGAACAGCCAACAGGCTGAAGGACTTAGGCTAGAGCTTGGCTGGCTAGTTGCGCCCTAGGCCATTTCAGAATCTCTAGTCATTATAGGTGTTCCCTTTGGAGACCGGATGCCACACCATGCCAACGTTGGTAGAGGGCGTCGGCCAAGCGATCCATTTGGGTAAAATCGTAGCCCCGCCAGCGCCGCCCCAAATCTCCCCGATTCGCCTGTTCTGCCAGCGCCGCCAACGGCAGACCCCCGGATCCTAACCACAGACTCGACAACACCCCCACCAGGGCCAGCGCCACCGACGGCCAGCCCTGCCGATGGGCCAAGGTCAAGGCAGGCAAGGCTTGACCTTGCAGCGAGGCAACCAACCTTACGGCATCATTAAAATTGGCGTCCATCTTCAACGGCCCTGCCATCCCCCTGGAGGTTGTCCGGGGCCAATCATCGCCCCCCCGCCAGCTATCCAGTCCCCGCTGCCCCACAAGCTGAAAGTAACGGTCTAGGGTCGCCAGGGTAGACGCGCCCAATCCGAGGTGCTGTCCCCAGGCTTGGATGACCGATCGTCGGTGGCCCTGGGGATTGGCATTGATCAGCACCATGGGCGTAGCCATCATCAGCACAACCCATTCCCGCTCTTGGTCTGTGGAAACCACCACGTTGTTTAGGGCCAAGGCCCAGGTTTCCCCCCCCACGGGATACCCCGCCGCGCAGGCTTCCGCCACGGTGAGAAAGGCCGCTGGCCAGTTGGCCT
This sequence comes from Nodosilinea sp., assembly GCA_040396995.1. Classification (GTDB taxonomy): domain Bacteria; phylum Cyanobacteriota; class Cyanobacteriia; order Phormidesmidales; family Phormidesmidaceae; genus Nodosilinea. The sequence continues at coordinate 32,973 of JBBAWV010000001.1, forward strand.
CGGTGCTAGGGCGGTCGGGCATCCCTACCCCAACCCAGTAATCAGCGGCGACGACCATCCGCAGCAGAGGCCGAAAGCCCAGCGGCCAGTCTATCCATTCTGGTTGGTCTACATTGGGCTTCACAGTCTCTCGATCCTCAACATTTCGATCCTCACCAGGTATCCCCTCGCCAATGGGAGGGTTCGGTCTATAATGGCTCTCGGCTAAGCCCGCTGGAGCCGTTTGCAGGCCAGAATGCCCGCTATGTTGCCCCCTTGCCGCCCTCCTGGAGTCACGCCCATGTTCTATCTCCATCGATACGTACTCTGCCGTCCCCAAGCCAGGTTTGGGCATAGCCTTGGGTTCTTCATGCTACTGGCCACAGGCTTGGGATGGGGTGGCTACGCTGTTGCCCAACAGCCAGTGCCCAGTGCCAATCCTTCCGTCGCCCCTGCTAATTCCACCATCAGCGGCGGACGCATTGTGCGGCCCACCCTTCGCCTGGGTAGCCAAGGGGAATCGGTGCGCGAACTACAGTCTATGTTAGTGTTACTCGGCTACTACGCAGGGCCAGTGTCCGGCGTTTTCCAAGAAGACACCCAACTGGCGGTGCAGCGCTTCCAGCAGGCCACCGCCATCACCGCCGACGGCATTGTGGGGCCAGCAACCTGGAGCAAACTGCTGCCCGCCCCCGCCGCAGAAACCACTCCCCCCGGCCAAACCGTGGCCACCACTGCCCCTGTCACCAATCCCCCCACCGCCAATCCGGCCCCCACCAACCCGCCCGCGACAACGCCACCCGCGACAACTCCACCTGCCTCCAATGCTCGCCCCACGACTCCGCCCGCGACAACCACACCACCAGTCAGCACCACCGCCAGCCTACCCATCCTGCGCCCCGGTATGGAAGGGGAAGCGGTGCGCTTTTTGCAACAACGACTGACGGCCAAGCGGGTCTACAATGGCCCCATTAGCGGTGTGTTTGGCCCCCAAACTGAAGCAGCGGTACGGCAACTTCAGCGCACCAACAACCTCACAGTAGACGGCATCGTTGGCCCCGCCACCTGGAGCGCCCTCAACTAGCCGATGAGGATAGCAAAAGGAGATACAGGGCAGGCATCTTGCCTGTCCCTGAAGGCAAGATGCCCAATAAATTGATCAGACCCAACGCTTAAGATTAGCGCTGAGTTATCAAGCGCGATTTAGCAAGATCTAGCCCGCTTTCAGAGTCGCTTTGGTATGTAAATTCAAAAACTCCCCAGGTAGGATTCGAACCTACGACCAATCGGTTAACAGCCGACCGCTCTACCACTGAGCTACTGAGGATCAGGTCGAAACTTATAGTAACGAGAAAAGACTCCTTTTGACAACCCCCTTCTAGAAAAAATCTTTTCCCCTGCGTGAGGCCATTCCTTTACACGGATGTACCGCTGTGTACCCCAACGCCTGAGCCACAATTTTCAATGCCAAATTCCCTAACCCCAGTGACCAAATCGCAGGCGCATCAGTTTTTCCTGGGCCTCCTGATCCAGCCCACTCATTAAAGAGCGGCGGGCGGGTTGAGGGCGACGGGGGCGGCGGCGCAGGTTTTGTTGATGGATGAGGTGGATATCGCTTTCGAGCTGGCGGGCCGACATCCATTCGGCCCCGTAGCCCGTGACGGTGAGCTGATGCACACGGTCGGAGGTGGCGACAATCACCCGATGGTTGCGGCGGGATTGGTGCATGATCTGGGCGCACACCTTTTCGATGTAGGTGTCGGCAGTTTGGCCAAAGGCTGTGTAGTGAACAGAGAGCTGATCAGTAATAGATTCTGCGACGCTGGGGGAGTTAACACCGTGGGCATCAAACACGAGGTGAGTCTCTAACCCCTTGTGGGCGCTGTAGTTGGCCAGAATTTCCACCAATTCGCGACGGGCGGCGTCAAAGCCATCCTGCTGTTTTTTTTGCACCAGCAGCGGCCATGCGCCGATCATGTTGTAGCCGTCTACCAATAGCTTGGCAATACAATCCCCCTGCTCCATGACCCCATCCTCCGCCCAAAGGTTACATAACGACATAATCCCTTAATCTAATCTTACCGGGGATGCCCAGCCTTTGGGGTGGCCTAAGGCACAAGCCCTCGCCATCCTATTCAGGATGGCTCATCCCGTAGCGATGGCCTTGGCTGTCAAGGGGTGCTGATGTGAGATAGAAATCTCCCAATGGCGAGGTTATCCTAACCCCCCATGCGTCCCTGGCAGCGGGGGCAAAGGCCGTAGACGGTAAACTGCCCATCTAGCAGCGCAAAACCACGATTTCGGGTTTCTTGAACGGTGACTTCGGTGATGGCGTCGTCTTCAAATTCCTGCACATCACCGCACTGTACACAAACCAGGTGGTGGTGCTGTTCCCAAATGGGGCTTTTGAGTTCGTAGTATTTGCGCCCTTCTGCCAGTTCTAGCTCTTGCAAAAGGCCCAATTTCACCATCACATGTAGTGCGCGATACACGGTAGACACGCTGATTTTTTCACCCTGTTCCCCAAGATACTGGTGAACTTCCTCGGCACTGAGATGATGGCGACTGGCTTTTTCCTTAAACAGGGTGAGAATTTTTTGCCGCTGTACCGTCAGCCGAAAGCCTTCCCGGTTAAGGGTTTTCTTCAACAGTCCAGGGCTAATCATATCCTGGGAATCTGGGGTGTCTGGTGGTTGTGTGTCGTGCTCACCCATTCTGGCCTCTAGCATGGATATCCTGGGCTACGTCTGCAAAGATTTGACCCTTTAGAGCGATTTGGTAAGGATTTGGGGTCGATTTGGGATGGAGGATGTGATCGCTATTGAAAATTATTTTCGATATTTAAGAAAGATGATTTCAGGCTACTTTCTTCGAGAAAAGCGGTTGTTGAAAATCATTTTCGCTAGGCAAAAATATCTCATTTATAGGGCCTTTCTCCTTGTGTTTCATCAGCAAAGAAACTATCATCAAAGTCCAGACATGCTGGTTCAACCGTCATCATGACCTGATGTCACGGTTGAAAATATGACCGCTGGAATGGGCCAAAAACGCCAATTTTTAAGGAGAGTGTTATGCCTATCACCGAAACTCTGCTGCAATCCTACGGAGAGGTTGCGGATAACTGCATTGGGCTGGAAAAGTCGGTGACGGAGCCGATTATTGAGGGTCTGGGCACCGTTTATGCCAGCTTTATGGCCCTGTACATGCAGTACCAAAAGCATCATTTTGTGGTGGAAGGTTCGGAGTATTACATGCTCCACGACTTTTTCTCGGAGAGCTATGAGGCCGTCCAAGAGCACGCCCATGAGGTGGGTGAGCGTCTGCACGGGCTGGGCGGTGTGCCTGCCGGACGACTGACCACCCTGGCCAATCTCTGCGCCTTCGAGCCAGAGGGGGATGACGTCTACCGCTGCCGGGTGATGATTGCCAACGACCTGAAGGCTGAGCAGGCGATGATTGAGTTGATTCGTCGGTTGGCTTCCCAGGCAGAAAGTTTGGGTGACCGCGCCACCCGCTACCTCTACGAGCAAATTTTGCTGAAAACCGAGGAACGGGCCTACCACCTGGAGCACTTCCTCACCCCCGACAGCCTGAAACTGGCTTGGTAAGCCAAGCCCATCGATCAAGCCCATTGGTCTATGCCGTTGCATCGTCAGGTTAGAATCCATGTCACTGAGATCCATGTCACTGAGATCCATAGTGCTGGAAGCCATGGCGCAGAACGGTTTTGGGTGATATCTGTCCATCCGGCCCATCATTGACAGTGGGCCAAGAGTGCGATTGCACGGTCGGGGGTGACTCGGCTGTGCATTTTTTTCTGGGGCATCACCCGCAGGTTTGGCCCCTGCTTGCAAGCTCCCATGCAGCCTGTGCCTTCTACGGTGATGTGTTGCAAATCGGGGTTGATCTCGACTTCGGACTGGAGCGCTTGCAGGATATGTTGTCCACCTTGCCGAAAACATTTGCCCTTGCGGCACACCTGAATACAGGCGGGTTTTGTGGCGGCGGGCTTCGTCGAGGATAGTTGTTGGGATTTGTGCTTCGTTGATAACGGAAGATTCTGATCAGCTAAGCTATCCTGAGCCGGAACCAACGAGGGCAAAGCATCCACATTTTTTCCTACAACCGTGGCAGATTCAGCCAGGGCATCCTTCAGGGCTTGGGGCACCTCGGTTGCGGGCCAGGGGATCAGGTTTAGGCCCCGCCAGCGGTCGTCGTCGCGGTAGGCCCACACCTGCACCCAGGTACCGGGTTGCAGTTCGCGTACCAGCATTGGACGTAAATATTTGGGCAGCTTAACCGCCACCTCACCCTCGGCAGCGTGGAGGATGAGCCCCTTAATTTTGCCCTTGGCCGACCGCATTGGCCCAGTGTATTGCCCCCGCAGCACTTGACCTTGGGGCTTAGGACTAAATTGGGAAATCACAGGTTGAGGCGCAGGGGCCACCATCATCGCCGAAGCGGGCCGAGAAAAATGGGAGGCTTCATCACGCATTATTTGGAAATCCTTTGCTGCCAGCAGCGGTTGAGGTGGGCGGCGAGGTCGGCCTTGGGGGCGGTTTGGGTTTTGATGACGCTCCAAATTTGAGCGAGGGCCAGGGGCGTTTCGGCGGAAACCCGCAGGGGTTGGTGCACCCCGCACTGGCAGGGAATGGCGAGATTCTGCAAACGGCGGTAGACCTCCCAGGTGGCGACCCGATCTAGGTCGAGGGGAAGGGTAAGCGCCGAGGGTGGGCCGTTGAGGACAGGGGGAGAAGAGAGCGGCATGGCCATCGAAGCGACAGGACTTCGGAATTAGGGAATGACAGCCAGGGCAAAACCCACCGCTGGCCCACGATCCTCTTGCCATTGGTTCTGAATAAAGGATTCCGGGGGGCTTCAACCAAAAGGCTAGAGTGACTCCCAAAGAAAACCCAAATTCTCTGCCAGCAATGGTTTGGTCGTTCTACAGCGCTGTGCTAGAGAGTTGGAGGAACCATCCTTAATGAAGATCGTTTCCACTAAGATAACCAACCCCTGATTTTAATGCAATAGACTTTCAATAAGCAGATCCTATGAAGGTCAGGAAACCCTTGTATATCAGTCAATTCAAGCTTTAATCTGAAATTAACTCTCAATGAGCCGTCGCTACAGCTTGGATCAACTGTCGATAAGCCCAGTCCCCAATGCCCCTAATAAGGCCCCCTGATCAGGCTCTACAACGCCTGAAGCGCGACCAGTCGATCCTCGGTGAGGGGCGCGGGAGTGAGGCTGTAGAGAATGCCCTCGGTGACAGACACCAGGTTGAGGTAGTAGGGATCCTCCCCGTCCTTGGTGACTTGGTAAACCCGCACGCCCGTTTCCGTAGAAAGCACTTCCCCCGTGATGTTGCTGAGGGTATAGCCCTGGGCCTCCAAATTGTCCTGAAGGGATCCTGCCGCGCCGCGCCAGCCGCCTTCTACGGGGCTCGTCCAGCAGGTTTCACCGCCGCAATCGGCTTGTTGCGCTCCCTGAAAGTGGGGAAAATCGGCGTAGGGCTGGGGTTCGGGTTCCGTAACGGGTTCTGTGACGGGTTCCGCGATGGGTTCCGGTTCTGGATCCGTAGAAATCGGTTCTGTGACGGGTGACTCAGGGGCGGTGGCCAAGGGCTCGGCGGGGGCGGGAATGACTTCTGCGACAGGCTGCGGACTGGGGGGAATGGCCCTAGGCGATGGATTTACCGCTACGGCAGCGGGCCTCGTTGTAGCAGGGCGAGCCACTGGAAGGGGTGGCTCCGGTTCATCTGGGGCTGGGAGCGTCGGCAGCACCGCCACATCCATCGTCATTGTGGGTGGTTCTTCGAGGGCCGCGAAATCCTCGGTTTCGTTAGCGCTGGGCGACCAAGGTAGACCCAGCAACACCCCATGGGCACCCAAGGACGCCGCTAAACACAGCCCCCCTAGCCAAGGCTTGAGCTTTGCAATCCCAAGTTGGTGGCCTGAGGTGCACGGGATCGGGGTGGAGTGGGGGGAAATCCGTAGAGTCATTATCGAAAAGCTTTGGCAGTAGTCTTGGCCAGGTAACGGGATCAGTTCACTATTAGCTTATGCCAAATTGGCCGGATAATCTACGAGTTCACTGGAAAATTAAGGATTCTCAAGCCTTTCGAGGGGCTTCGCTGCCCCTATTCCAGTTGCCACTAGACGCCACCTAAACCAGGTTGATTTTTGAATTTGTTGGGAAACTGTGTCAATAAGCGCTACAATTCAATCGAAGTTGACGCCCGGAGGTATCTGCCTGAGGGCGTTTTGAAGGTTTGAGGTATTCAACGTGTCAAGCAAATTAGGAAGACGTGTGTTTTTAGGGGCCGGAGCCGCCGCCGCCGTGGTTGCGGTAGGAGGGCTGAGGTCGAAATCTGCCCAGGCCCAGTTTCCGTGGAGCCGCAACCGGGGCCGCGTGGTCAATTTGTACTCGTCGCGCCACTACGATACCGATGAGGAACTCTACGAGGGTTTTCGAGAGGCCACGGGCATTCGGATCAACGTGGTGGAAGCCGAGGCCGACCAACTGATCGAGCGGATTAAAAGCGAAGGCCAAAACAGCCCCGCCGACCTGCTGATGACCGTGGATGCGGGGCGGCTGTGGCGGGCCGAACAGGAGGATCTCTTCCAGGCTGTGAATTCCTCGGTGTTGACGGGGGCCATTCCCGAAAACCTGCGTCATCCCGATGGGCTGTGGTTTGGCCTCACCCAGCGGGCCAGGGTGTTGATGTACCACAAGGATCGGGTGAATCCCTCAGACCTTTCCACCTACGAAGACCTCGTTAATCCCAAGTGGCGGGGACGTCTGCTCACCCGTAGCTCCACCAATATCTACAGCCAGTCTTTGGTCGGATCCATGATTGCGGCCCACGGTGCAGCGGATACCGAAACCTGGGCACGGGGGTTGGTCGCCAACTTTGCCCGCGATCCCCAGGGTGGCGACACCGACCAAATCAAAGCCGTGGCGGCTGGTTTGGGTGACGTGGCCATTTCCAACACCTATTACTTGGCCCGTTTGATCAAGTCCGACAATGCCGAGGATCAAGCCGTGGCCGAAGCCATTGGTGTGTTCTTCCCCAACCAAAACGACCGGGGTACCCACGTCAATATCAGTGGGGCTGGGTTGCTGAAAACCGCGCCCCATGCCGAGGACGCCATTGCCTTTCTAGAGTACTTGGTGAGTCCAGAGGCCCAGCGGATTTTTGCCGAAAGCAATAACGAGTACCCCGTGGTGGAAGGCGTGGCCATCGATTCTGTGGTGGCTGGATTTGGCGAATTTAAGGCCGATCCCCTCAATGCCGCCGTCTTTGGGCGCAACAACCCCGAAGCCCTACAAATTACCGACCGCGCAGGCTGGAAGTAGGCTCTGTTGCCATTTGGCTAGGGTAGAGGGCATGCAGAACAACCCAAATTCGGAGAAGATGGGAAGCACTGAATCCCCCCTACCCCCATGGCTGACATGCTGAAACTTGCGGTAAACGGTACCCTCATGCGAGGGCTAGAACTCAACCCCAACCTCATCCAGGCGGGGGCTGAGTTTTTGTATGAAACGACAACCACGCCCGACTATCGCCTATGGTCGATTCAAGATCGGCATCCGGCCATGGTGCGAGTCTCCACGGGCGGCGTGGCGGTGGCCCTAGAGGTGTGGCAAATGCCCGCCGCTGGCTTGGTGCAGGTGCTCTTGCAAGAACCGCCCGGATTGTCCATCGGTAAAGTTACCCTCAGCACAGGCGAAACGGTGTTGGGGGTGTTGGGAGAACCGATCCTCTGCGAAGGGCAGCGGGAAATTTCGGACTTTGGCGGCTGGCGGGCCTACCTGGCCCAGGGTGCCTAACCCATAACCGATCACCCATCCCTATCACCCATCCCTATCACCCATACACCCTATCACCCATACACCCATGAGCCCAAGGCGGATTCGTGGAACGTTAGGACTTGGGCTAGATTGTCAGGGACGATACGATCATGGTGGCCTGTCCTTGCTAGGCTAGGTGGGTATTCTCTAGCCACAAAATACCTTTTGGCTCAGCTTTTTAATACCTCAGCAAGCTTTTGTTGTGTTCACTACATTTCTCGCGCATTGAGGTTCTCGCGCACATTGAACTTTATTACGTTCTCTCCTGTGGATATTAAAACTAAAAAAGAGGGAACTATAACTGTGGTTGACCTTTCACTTCAGGAATGCAGGTCATGGAAATTCCCCAAGCCATCATCGACGACCTTATTTTGACCCTCCACCAAGCCCAGCGATCCACGGTGTTGATTGGCGGCACCAGTGGCCAAGCTGCCGATGCGGTCTCTCTCCACAGCAATAACCGTCGCCATCGCCAGCAGCAGCAGGCCATTGCCTCCGTCATTGGCACGGTGCTAGAGTTCGCGAGCGAAGATGTGCAATCGCGATTGGCCTCCAGCTATCGCAAATCCGCCAGTTTGCCCTAGGCTTGGTTCTTCCCGACCCCAAAGCGGTTAAGATGCCACGGTACTCTCTACCATCTCCCTAGGGGTTAGGGTTGCATGGCAATGACTTCAACGCTTTGGCGTCAGGATTTGGGGCGCTTTGTTCGGCAATACTTGATTTATTTTTTGCCGATCACCTTTCTGATATATCTCACCCTAGAAAGCTATCAGATCGACTTTCGGAGTTTTTATCTGGCTGGCAAATCGGTGCTGTTTGGGCTTGATCCCTACCTCAACTATGTAGGGATACGGCCTGAGTTCTATGGCCCCATTAATGCCGAAACCGCTCCGTTTTCGGGATTTCGCTATCCGCCCTTTGCGGCCCTCATGTTTGCGCCCTTGGCCCTGTTTCCCTACGCCGTCGCCAAGGCCCTCTTTACCCTCGCCATGCTGATTAGCCTGGGCCTGCTGAGTTTTGGCCTGGTGCGGCGCAGTCGGTTTGCGATCCCCGGTGAGGCGCTACTGTTTATGATGGTCAGCTTTCCGGTGCTGGCCCTGGTGGAACGCGGCCAGGTAGATAGTGCCTTGGTTTATCTGGTGGCCTTGGCCTACTGGGCTAGTCAATATCGCTATGGCAGTTGGCTGACCGCGTTGTTGATTGGGGCGGCTGGAGCGTTCAAGATTTTCCCCATTGTGGCGCTGGTGTTCTATGCAATGCGCCGCCAGTACCGATTGGTGGCGGGAACGCTGCTGTGGGCGGCAGGGTTGGTGTTGCTGCCCTATGTCTACTTTGGCAACGAGGTCTATAGCCACTTTTTGCAGCGAACGTTTCCCGCCTATTTGGGCGAAATCACCACCAATCTGCCGATGAGTTTGCACAATCAAGGGGTGGCGTTGAACAAGGTGGTGATCTCGATGGATGCCGATAACCTGATTGCCACCCACGATTTTGTCAATGGCTCTATGAATCCTTTGCTGAGTAGCAGCACCCTGGGAACGCTGATTTCTGGCACGGTGTTGACCATTCTGCTGCTGATTGCCCTGCACCGCTGCCCGGTGGATATGCAGTTCTACAGCTTGCTGAATGTCATCAATCTATTCAACCCGGTAGCCTGGATTATGGGCTTGGTATGGCATATTCCTCTGTTTCTATACCTATATCCCCGTTCAACTCGACTGGGGCAGTTTTTGCTGTTGCTACCGCTGTTTTTGCCGCCTTTTCTCAATGCAAGTGCCGTAGTGGCCTATGTCTTTACCATTGTGTTTGCCCTGGCCTATCGCTGGCCTCCCTTGGGCCGTCACCTGTTGATCCCCGCCCAAGACTATGTGGCTTAGCCAGCACTCAGCCACAAGGAGAGGATCTGGGGGTGAGGGCTGCGGGGGACTTTGCGATCTACTGAGCCTGACAAACCATAGGGGCGAGGTCTCCCGCTGATACCGGGGGCAAGCAAGCTGGATTATGAGCCTAGGCCGTCTTTTGTTCGACGCCAAAGCCTACTAGCACCAGCGTATCCAGGGGTTGGCCCTCCGCTGGGCGCTGGTAGTTGAGGATGCGGCGAATGCGCATCTTGGGGTTGACCAACAGGATGGAATCCACGGAAACCACGCGGGTATAGGGGGTGGTCATCAGCAGTTCGCGATTTGTGGGGGCGTAGCGAAAGCTGGATACGATGGGACGCGCTTCTTCGTAGGCCCGATCCCGCAGATAGTCGCCAGTAATCACGCCATCGGTTTGCTGTTTGGGCACAAATAAGGCCCGCAACTCCTGGGAGACCTCCTCGCCCTTGTCGGAAACGGTGTGAAATACCAGATTGAACCCCGGCAGATCGTCGAGATCGTCGGGGATTGGGTAGGCGTTGTCGGTTAAGACCTTGCGCTTGAGGTCGGAACTGATGGCCTCTACCTGAAAATCGGTGTGGGAACGCTCGATTTCCTGGTGGGTGAGGTAGTGGTAGGTGCGCTCAATCGACCAGCGACCCAGGCAGCAGTCAAAAAAATAGTTGATATCCGAGAGATCCATCGTTCTTCATTTGCCCAGGGAAAGCCTCTCTGATCGTACCCCCAGGGCAACCTTTGGGCCGATGGATTTGCGCTAACAGGCAGATGCGTGACGGCTCCCAGCCTCAACGCCGATACAAAACGACCTGGGGATTGCCATTAAGTAAAAATGCTTACAGATTGCCCTGCCAGAATTCGTACAATCAGCCTCAATCCTGCCTATGCCAACGCCCAAGCCACCTTGCCGACCGATGGGGCAATCACTATAGTTAAGAAATGTAAATCAAAATTACGTTTTCCATCATTTAGTTGACTTTGCTCCAACGTCTTCAAGTCGCCCCTAGTCACAACCTGGATAGTCTCCTATGCCTTTCTCCGTCGAAACCGCCCGCATTTTAGCCGAGCCCTTGGTGACGGCCTTTTTCCAGGAAACGGCTGGGGAATGGCGTTCTGAGCGTCGCTACTACACCCTCAGCAGCGGCGAAACCCAGGAAGTCGTCAGTCAGATCACCATTGAGTTCCTGGAAGCAGGCCATCCGCAGCTCTTGCATTTGGCCGAATTGCACCACCTCACCGCCCATGCGCCCCTCATTTGTGGTACCGCCGTCTCCTGGGAAAGCGACTATGTGGGCACAGGCAAAAAGCCCGTCAAAGGCAGCACACTGTTTGGGGTGAGAGGAACGACGCTGTATCGAGATCGGGGCTTTGCCACCAGCAAACCCGTTACCGCCCAATACCTGTTTCCCGATAGCCGCACCCTCCAGCTCAAAACCGAGTACAACCAATCCTCCTTTGAGGAAGAAATTCGCCTGATTGGCCACCGCTACCGCACCCGCCAAACGGTCATCTCCCGCGCCGGAGAACAGGTGATGATCGGCCAATACCTCGAAACCCGCTGCTAAGGAGGGGGGCGCAGGTTCCCTATAATGGGGTGTCGTCGGTAGCGGTGTTTCTGTTCCCGTTTATCCCATTTGTGTCCCTATGTCCCCCCAATCGTCTGGCTCCAAGCCATCTGTGAATGTTGCCCCCGAGCTAGCTGCTCAGCCCCGCCAAGAGAGCCTTTGGAGCAATGTGCGGACCCTGTTGATTGCCCTGGTGGTGGCGCTGGTGGTGCGGGTGGCCATTGCCGAACCGCGCTACATTCCGTCAAATTCCATGGATCCGACCCTGCACATTAGTGATCGCCTGCTGGTGGATAAAATTAGCTATCGCTGGCAGGCAGCGCATCGGGGCGATATTGTGGTGTTTAAACCGCCCGCCAAACTGGTGAAACTAGGCTATAAAAGCGACCAAGCCTTCATCAAACGCATCATTGGCGAACCGGGCGATACCCTTCAAATCGCCGCCGGACAGGTGATCCTCAATGGACAGCCGCTACCGGAGCCCTACATTGCAGAATCCCCCCGGTACGAAATGCCAGCGGTGACCGTTCCCTCTGGCTATGTGTTTGTCTTGGGCGACAACCGCAACGACAGCAACGATTCCCATGTTTGGGGGCCGCTCCCCCGGCAAAACTTAATTGGCAAAGCCCGCCTGCGGTTCTGGCCCTTAGATCGCCTTGGCCCGGTTTCCTAGCGCTCCGATTTCCTAGCGCCCTATTTCCAGCCTTTCCCCCACGGTCTCAATTTGGGGCAAAGTGGGCAGTGGTTGATCAAAGTCATTCATAATCGGACTGGTCTCTAGGCGCTGGCGAAATTCCTCTGCTCCAAAGCGCCGCACCCGTCGTTGCAACTCGGCCACATCCACCTCCCCAGGACTCACCAAAAGCTGTTCCCCATCGCGAATCACCACCACGTCGGTCGCTCCGATGGGCTGAAAGGTGACTTCCCCTTCCCAGGCGAAAAATTCGACGGGTGCTTGGGGATCCTCAGCAATGTTAATGAAAACCGTAGTACCGCGAATGCCCGCCGTACCGACGGGGGTTTGAATCGTTACCGGGCCGGGAGGCTGACCCTCAAGCCAGGTCAACATTTGCCCAGCCGCCATCTGAAGCTGCTGATTGGGGCGCAGGGTCAACGAGGCATTCCCCCCCAAACGAAAGACTAATGTGCCTAGGCTCACCTCCACTAGGGCCGGAGCTTCGGTGCGAACAGTGTCTTCGTATTGCAGCGCCGTACCCACCTGAGCCGCAACTTCCTCCCCCTGGGCGGGCTGCACCCACACGGGTTGGGTCACAATATCGCGAATGGTGGCGATAGCTTTTGCCAAGGGGGCTGGTGTCTCGGTTGATGGCGAACTGCTAGGTACAGTAGGGGCAGTCGTTGGGGGGACGACCGTGCCGCGACACCCGACTAGTACCAGTCCGAGCAAGCCCCAGCCTAGCCCCCATCGCAACGGTTGCAGCCAACTGACGTAAGACAGGAACGCATGTTTCATGACCTAGGGCTGTTCAGTAGGATCAGCGGTAAGAATGGAGCAGTCTTCACCAGCCTAGGCGGCTATTCCGGAACGGTGGCGTTCTTCAATCGTTCTAGGGTGGCCATGACGGGCAAATGGTCGGACGCTTGGGCGGCAGCTTCCACCACCTGCCAATTGCGCAAGGTCAGGGTAGACGGGGTATAAAAGATATAGTCCAAGCTGTATTGGGGGCTATCGGCAGGAAACGTAGCCGCATTCGTCTGCATCGGAACCGCACTAGCTAAAACTGGGGAATCCAGCAAAATTTGAATCGAAGGCGTTTCCCCAGCTTCCGACTCCGCCGCTCGGTCGAGGTCGCTGTTAAAGTCCCCCAGCAGCAGCACGGGCATGGTGGCGGCATACCGTTCGGCCAATTGCCGCACAAAGGTGGTTTGGCGGCTACGAGTGGGGCCGTCAAAAGCCTCCAGGTGAACGTTAATCACCATCAGCGGCTGTCCCGATAGGTCAAGCTCCGTCACCTGGGCTACCCGGTCGAGGTAGAGGGCGTTGTAGTAAAAGGGATTTGTAGGCACCCGTTCCAGGACAAGGCGCTGGTTATCGCGGATGGGGTAGCGGCTCAGCACCGCTTGGCCAGAGGTGACGGCCTGGTAATGGGCTTGGGGTGGCCAGTAGGGAAAGGGCACATAGCGCTTATCCCAGTTCACGACCAGGGCAGCAAAGGGCAGAGTCAACGCCTTGGACAGAGCATACTGCTGGTTGAGGTGGAAGGATCGGTAGGCATCAAAATCCACCTCTTGCAGGGCCAGCACATCCAGCTTCAGCGGCTGCAACGCGGATATCGCCGTGGCCTGGTTGGCCTCCAACAATGCTCGATCTCGCACCACCGCCTGCTGATTCGTCATCCCCGACAGATAGCCCAGGTTGTAGGTGGCCACGGTGAGAGTTTCGGGATTGTCCGGGCCGGGGGAATCGTCGTAGGTGATGGTGTTGTCGTAGTCGGCCTCGGCCCATCGGGGGCCACTGATGTAGAAAAAAGTCGCCACCAACAGTACCAGGGGCAGGTCAATGGCCAGGGTCACGATCCAGAAGATTTTTTTCACCTTGGCATTATTCCCCCGGCGATGGCCTGCGATTCACAGCATTTCCTACGATTCACGAGGCTTGGCCAACTTAGCCTTGGCCTGTTGCCAAAAAGCTTCCAACTCCTCCACAGAGAGATCGGTGAGGGGCTTGTCGGCGACGGCTTCCACCAGTTCAAAGCGACGAATGAAGCGCTGGTTAGTGCCGTGAAGCGCCGCTGAAGGATCCAACCCATGCCAACGGGCAATATTGACCAGGGTAAACAGCAAATCCCCCAGTTCGGCCTCTTGATTTTCCTTCGGTTCGTGGGCGACGGCCTGGTGAAATTCTTCTAGTTCTTCGTGGAATTTGGCCCACACGCCCTCCACATCGTCCCACTCAAACCCAGCCTTGGCGGCTTTGGCAGAAATTTTGCTGGCGGCCATCAGCGGCGGCAGGGTGCGATTATACTTGGCCAACTTGGGCGATAGGCGATCCGGTTCGTGGGGGATGCCTTTCTCCTCGGCCTTGATCCGATCCCAGTTGCGATGCACCTCTTCCGTATCGGCCACGGTCACATCGCCAAACACATGGGGATGGCGGCGAATTAGCTTATCGGCAATGCCGTTGGCCACCGTCGCCAAGTCAAAATCCCCCGCATCACTCGCCACCTGGGCCTGCAAAACCACCTGCAACAACAGATCACCCAGCTCTTCTGCCATGGCCGTAGTATCGCCACTGTGGATGGCATCCACCACCTCATAGGCTTCCTCCACCACGTAGGGAATCAGGCTTTCAGCGGTTTGCTCCAAATCCCACGGACAACCCGTTTCAGGATGGCGTAGATCGGCCACCACCGCCACCAATCGCCCTAGGGCCGACAAAATTTGGGCACGACCCGCCTCCGTTGCAAAGGAAGACACCATGGCACACTCGCAGTAACACCCTTGCAGTCTATAGCGGCTGAGTAGACTTGTCATATCCAAAGTCCAACGGCCTCATGCCCGAATTCCGTATCGATCTATGCCCTATGTGTTGCGCCATGGCATTACTCAAAAAGAATGGCGTCCTGCTGTTGTTTGAGTTGCTTTTGCTCTCGTTTGGTAAGGGGGCGCTGGACATCATCTAGCTGTTGCTGGAGGCGCTCACGGTGGTCAATTTCGGGCAGTTTAAGCACGATGCCTGCGGCTAACCAGTAGTAGACGTTCACGGGATCCACATCCAGGGGATAGTAGTAGGGAAAAATGCTGATGAACAGCACAAACACCCACATGGCCGCCCCATAGCCTCTGAGGCTAGGGTCTTGGATGGATCGGTAGGCTTTGAAGGTGGCAGCGGTGAGGGTGAGGTATAGCGCCAGGGTGGCTAGCAGCCCAAGGGGGCCAATTTCGTAGAGCAGTTTGGGATGGTAGGTTTCCACTAGTTCCGTTTGGCCGAAGATGCGGGCGGAGTTGGTGGCACGGCCTACCCCTCGGCCCAAAAAGCCTTCCTGCTGCCGTTGTGCCCATTGAAATTGCTGAAGGATAAATGCATGGGGGGGCGAGGCCGCCCAGCGACCCTGAAAGCTGGTCACACGTTCATTGACGACGTCGGGGTTTTGAACGATGAAAACGCCGATTAAAAAGACTAGGCCCAGGCCCACGGGCAGAAAGCGCTTTAGGTTGACCACTTGGCCCGTGAGGATGAGCAGCCCTGCGATGGTGGTGGGCACTAGGGCAAGGGCAATCCGCTGACCCGACACCACGGCCATAATCCCCACCGCAGCCAGGGCGGCTAGGCCAATAACGCGCCAAATCGTAGATCGGTCGTTGAAGGCGGTGCCAAAGGCGAAAAAACTACTAGAAATGAGAAACCAGCCCCATTGCCAGGGGGCATTAAAGGTGCCCGGTAGCCGAATTTGGCCTTGGGAGGGGGCATAGAGTAGAGAGCCACCGACTAGGCAGCGGGCTTCTAGGGAGGCCCTGAACAGATCGGCTCCTGTCCCCACCGTGCCCCGGCAAATGCCCGTCCGCAGCATCAAAAACTGGGCGAACCCTAGCAAACAGCAGATTAAGATTACGACTACCTGCGCCCGCAGCAGCCAATACACATCCTGCCGATTCCTCAGTAAGTAATAGATGCAGGGAATCAGCAGCACATAGCCCAGCAACACCTTGAGCCCTAACACGCCAATGAGAATGGGAATTTCGCCGGAGGCGGAGAGTTGTTGACTGCCGTTGACCACCAGCATGGTTAAACCACACAATGCAAGCAACACAATCAGCGGCCCCTTGATGGCAGGAGGGATGATGAGGGGCTGTCGGGTTTTGCGGCAAAACTGCACCACACCCAGCAGAGCCGGGAAGAAAATGGCATCCTTCGCCAGTTGCAAAATGCCGCTGCCGCCCAGGGCATAGACCACCGTGCCACCGAAGGGGACATAGAAAATGAAGGCATAGATAGCCTGTCGGGGATAGCGATAGGCCATGGCCATGGTGACGATAGCCGCCGGGGCCGCTAACCCCACCTTTGGCCCTGCCACGAGGGCGGCCAGCACTCCTAGCACTCCTGCCGCAAATAGGATCGTCGAGAGGTAGCTAATGAGCGCTTGCCGTTCTTTTTTGATCTGGCGCTGTCTGGCCCGTTCCTCTCGGCGGGCTTGTTTGGGGTCGAGGGTTTCTGAATCCGCCGTTGCGGTGTGGGTGCCTGCCCCCGGGTTACCTGCGTTATTTTTCCCTGACCGTTTTTTGCCCGCTGTTTTTTTAGCCGCTCGTTTCTTGCCCAACCGTTTTGCTCCCTCGGCTGAGGAGGGAGGCACCGCGTGAGACGCTTTGGGGGAACGGGTAGCTTTGGCCATCGGCAAACGAGGGGGGGAACAACGGCGAGGGCGATTCCACTCTAGCGAAATCCTGCGTTATGGCGCGTCCTAGGGCTGGGGTGCGGTATCCTTTTGCTCGATTGGCAAACGAGACGCCTAGGGGTGATTACCGCTCGATGATGGCCCTATCGCCCAATGTATCGACAATATTTTTAAGCCCTATGGTGAGTTCAAAGCTCTGGATAGCTAGTCCATGATTTTCCTAGGTTATTCTAACGGCAGATCCCCGATCCACAATTTTCCCTAGCGATCTCTCAATCCGCCCACACGCTGCCCCCTTGCCATGCCTCACCATGCCCACCAGTCCCCTAGCGCCAGCACCCTTCTCGCTGAGCTCGTGGCCATCGTCACCGACCTGCCCAGCTATGCATCCCTGGAGGACGGTCTTCAGCAGGTTGTCCAGCGGGTTAGACCCTTGCTGGGGGTAGATCGGCTGTTGATCTATCGCTTTTTGCCCGACCAAGATGCCATGATTGCAGCGGAAGCGGTAGGGGCAGAGGTGCGGCCCCTGCGGGGAGAGTTGATCTATGACCCCTGTTTTGAGGCGGATTGGGTGACCCGCTACCGCCAGGGCCACATCAGCCGGGTGGATGATGTGCGCCACAGCCATCTCAACCCTTGCTATGTGGAGTTGCTAACGCGACTCCAGGTGCAGGCCAACTTAGCTGTCCCCCTCTTCTGTGGCCATCGGCTGTGGGCGTTGTTAATTGCCCACCAATGCTGCCCTCCTCGCCCTTGGCAAGATCTCGACGTGGCGGTGATGCAGCATTTGGCCCACCACCTGGGCCAGACCATCGAGCGCGATTGCCTCCAGCGGCAAATGCAGACCGAACGGGAACTGTGGATCTTGGCCCTACAATCCGCCGAAACGGCCCTGCGCCGCCGCATCGATCAAGAGGCGCTGCTGAATACCATTACCCTACGGATGCGGTCGAGCCTCGATTTAGCCGAGGTCTTAGCCAACACCGCCGCTGAGGTACGCGACCTCTTTGAGGCGGATCGAGCCGTGATCTATCAACTCTGTGGCGATGGCCAGCGGCGGGTGGTGCAGCAGGCGATCCAGTCTCCCTGCTCTGCGGTGGATCTAGGGCTGTTGCTGCCCGAAGCCCTTCCTGCCGTCTTTTGGGATCGCTTTCGCCAGGGGCACCCCTGCGTTGTGGATGATGTGGATCAGGTGCCATGGGCCGGAGAAGTGGCCACCTTTCTACGCACCTTTCAGGTGAAGTCGGCCATGATCGCTCCTATTAGCAGCTATAACCAAGGCCGCAACCACACCCTTTGGGGGATCCTGGCCATCCACGCCTGCCAACGACGGCCCTGGCAACCCCAGGAAGCCGATATGCTGCAACAGGTGGCCAACCAACTGGCCATCGCCATCCACCAGGCCGAACTCTATGGCCAACTGGCCCAGGCTAACCAAGAACTGAACCGCCTCGCTCGCATCGATGCCCTCACCCAACTGGCCAACCGCCGCTGGCTCGATGAATACCTGCGGCAGGAGTGGTATCGCTTGGCCCGCCTAGGGCAATCCCTCAGCGTGGTGCTGATTGACGTAGACCACTTCAAAGCCTACAACGACACCTACGGCCATGCCGCTGGAGATCAAGTCCTCAGCGCCATTGCCCGATCAATCAAAACCTCTGTGCGGCGATCTACCGATCTGGCCGCCCGCTATGGGGGCGAAGAATTTGCCCTCGTGCTGCCCAACACCGAGACCGCTGGTGCTATTCAGGTCGTTGAGACCATCCGCAAAACCCTGCAAAAGCTGGCCCTACCCCACGGAGCCCAGGCCCAGCAGCCCTTTGTCACCCTTAGCTTTGGCCTTGCGACCCAGCCCCCCACCCCCACCGAACCCTGGGAACAACTCATGCACCAGGCGGATATTGCCCTCTACGCGGCCAAGACCAAAGGCCGCAATCGCTACGAAGTCTTTGGAACCCAATAGCCCAATTCAACGACATAGGAACGAGGAGCTTTTTCGTTTACGGCTCATGCCGGGAGAATCTGCTGTGGTACGCAAAACTGCTCAACGCTTTTTGGCCCTCGCCCTGGCCGCCTACAGTGTAGCTATGGTGGGGAACTTGGCCCATGGCCTTAACCGTGCGGCTTGGGCGGTCGATCCTGACGGGGTAGCCGATACCTCGGCGATAATCGAGTTCCCGGCGATAGTCGAGCCTACAGCAACACCGTCGGCAACGATACCGTATACCGCTGAATACGGGGCTCCTGAACACGGGGCTCCCCCCATCGAGGCGTTGGCCCCATTCCTAGGAATGGGTGAGGATGCAGACAACGGCTGGGTATTGGCCACCGATCCAGAGGCAAACCCCAGCGAAGTCACGGGATCGGTCGCAGCGCCAGAACTAGAGGTCACCACCCCAGAAGACACCCCAGAAGACACCCCGGAAGACACCCCGGAAGACACCCCGGAATCGGAACCTTCGGTGGCGATGGCGGGTTTGTTGCGAGGGCTGTCCCCCGATCAGGTCAAGCGCAGCCAGTTACTCATGGAGGCGGATCGCCATCTGTTAGCGGGAGATCGGGAGGCGGCGGACGCCCTCTATCGCCAGGCCAAGGAGGCGAAGTGGTTGGCGGAAATGACCAGCCGCACAGCCATTATCCCCATCACCAACCCGGAGGAACTGCCCGCAGCGGGTCGGGTCTATTGGCGAGAGGCCCAGGCAGGCTTAGCGTCTGGATTCCCAAACCGGGTGTTGGTACCCCTGGAACTGTTGGTGAAGGACTATCCCGAATTTTTGCCCGCCCAATCGCTGTACGTGCGCTACCTCATTCAGCAGGAACGCATGGATGAGGCGCGGCAGTTGTTGGAGGCGGTGGCTCTGCAGTTCCCCTATCATCCCGATGTTCTGCGGGCGGAAATTCAGCTTCAGATGGCCCAGGAACAATGGATTGAGGCCGCTATCACCGCCAATCAGTTTGCCTTGCTCAACCCAGATCACCCCGACGCCGCTGCCATGGAGCAACTAGCCCAGGACAATTTCAACCGTTTTCGGGGCCAAGTGAACGCTAACCTCACCCGCAATTTAGTGGGCAATATCATCACCGGAGCCGCCAGCTATTTTCTCACGGGGGGGCTGTTTGGGCCATTCACCGCCATCAATTCTGGCATTTTGCTGATGCAGGGGGAAAGCGCCCTCGGTCAACAAGCGGCGGATCAGGTGAAACGACAGTTGCCCATCGTCACCGACCCGGAGGTGCGGAACTACGTCAACGACATTGGCCACAAGCTAGCCGCCCTAGCTGGACGTGAGGAGTTTGACTACACCTTTGAGGTAGTGATGGACGACAGCCTCAACGCCTTTGCGCTACCGGGGGGCAAAATCTTCATCAATGCTGGAGCGATCACCAACAGCTACTCCGAAGCCGAACTGGCCGGACTGCTGGGCCACGAAATTTCCCATGCGGTGCTGTCCCACGGGTTCCAAATGGTCACCCAGGGCAACCTCACAGCCAGTCTCGCGGCCTTCATCCCGATTCCAGAGGTGGCCAGCCTCACCGCCAACCTGATTGTGGCCGGATATTCCCGCGACATGGAACGCCAGTCCGATATTTTGGGCACAAAACTGCTGTCCACGGGCCACTATGCTGCCGATGGTCTCCATAACCTGATGGCCACCCTAGAGGAAACCTACGGTAACCAGAGCGTCACCTGGTTTTCCTCCCACCCTAATCCTAGGGATCGGATTAACTACCTAAAGCAGTTGATCGACCAAGGGGGCTTTGACCGCTACACCTACGAGGGGGTGGAAAAGCACCTAGCGATGCGTCAAAAAACCATCCAACTCATCAACGAATACAGACTGGAGCAAAATCGCCCAGACAAGCTACCCCGCCGCTAGGCAGAGAGCCACCGATGCAACGGCGGTTTCCCGTGGTGTAGGGCGTATTGGGGGGATTTTCTAGGCGGTTTTATGGATCGTGGTGAGAGGTGGATCACCCTGATCAACCCCAGAAAGAGGGAGGGAGTAGGCCGTTGCGAGGGTCTCAGTCGTAACCCTGAAGGGCTAGATCAGACCTCCTCCGTAAAATTGACAGGGTTGGCTGTCGCTAACCCGGAACCTGCTGCTAAATCGCCATGAAACTCATCCATTGTGGCAGGATATCTTCACATAAAATTCATGATTGCGCTTATAATCCTGGCAAGGCATCTATCAAACATCAGTGGTTATACCGTGATTGTTGTGATCGGCATCACCAAACTCAAAGCGTTCTGTGCGTATTGTGTTGGTTGATGAAGGCTTCAGTATTGTAGGAAGGCTGGCCATGGATCAGGGGTCGAAATCGCTACGTATCGTGGGTCACCTTGTGCGCGGAGTGTGCTATGGGAGTTCCTCCCTCCCAGGTCATCATGCTCAGCTCACGACGATTCCTCCAGAGCGGGTGGGCTTACAGGGTGAGTATGATTACTATGGTCTCGCTAAGCGCATCCAGGCTGAGTTTAAAAACCGCCTAGGTCGGATCGATGCTGCCAAGGTCAGCATTAAACAGCGGGGCGGGGTGATTATCCTCAGCGGGCAGGTGGACTGCCACGATGTTCTCGACGACCTAATCGCCATTGCCCTTCGCACCGAAGGCAGCACCCACGTTGAAGTGTGCGATATGGTGATTTCCGCCCTAGCGACCGGATTGCAAGTCGCCTAGGCTACGCCAAAGCGTAACCTTAACGCTATCGTCAAGTATCCGAAAATCCCTAATTCTCTTCCTCAGCCGCCACCGTCTGGGTCATGTCTGCTGCCTTTTGTTTAAGGGCATCCCAGCGCTGCTCCAGTTCTTCCCGCTCCTGTTTTAGGTTGCGTTCCAGCTCTTGAATTTCATCACGACGGGCGGCGGTTTCTAGGGCGCGTCGGTCTACCTCTTGGCTTTTCAGCGTAAGGGACTGTCGCCACCGTTCGGCCCGTTCAATTTCCTGCTCTAGGGCTTCGGGGGTTACCCCATAGCTGAGGTAGTGATCCACTAAATCGAGCACCCAAGGGGTTGCATCTTCAACGGTGCCCACTTGATTCAAGCCGTCTAGTTCCACCAACACCAGGGCTCCTTCCTGGAAGGCTAACACGCGGGTGGTTTCGACTAAACGCTCGGTCGCGATCCGTTCCCAGGTGGCTTCGGAGGTGCGCACCGCTAGCAGCGCCAATTCGGCCCCGCCAAGGAATGCTTTTTTTTGCACCTTCGCCAGATATTGCATGGGCGGATATGGGGATACCTATGGCTTGAGTATACCGCTAGAGTTTGCCTTACCGTAGGGTGGGCTGGGAACTTATGGCCAAGGGCAATTCCAGCGGCTCTCGACTGTCCATGGCCTGAACCTCGATGGCCTCCACTAGCCCCTGCTGATCATCGACCCACACCTGGCGAGCACGGATCACCTGGTTGGACTGAAGGGTGACGAGGGCAAAGTGGCGCTGGGTTTGGCCATGGTGCTGTCGCCAGCGGGGCACCCTAGCGGCATTGAGGTACAGGGTGGAGCCATCGCTGTGGGCTTGGCGGCGCAGTTGATCCTTGCGGTGGCGCAGGGTGTGGTGCATGTGGCCAAAGGCGACCAGGGGCACCGCCTTACCGCGATCCTTGGCGTAGGCAATGGCCGCGGCCAGATCGGGATCGCCAAAGTCGCCGCCGAGGGGGCTCCAGTCGCGCCCACAGGGGTCTTCGGGCGCATCCCCCAAGCCCTTGGGGCCACAGTGGCCGATAAAAATCAGATCATTGTAGCGGGTAGCATCCACCGCCTGACAAATCCGCTCAATGGAATCCTGAAAGTGTTGCACCCCGTAGCGCTCGGCATAAAAGGAGGTGTTTGTCCACTCCGATCCCCCCCAGCTAAAGGGCCGTCCTCCCACCACCGACAGGCCAAACTGGGGCAAGTCCACATGGCCATAGCCCACATGGCAGTCGCCCAAGTCCTGCAACTGCTGAGCCACCCAATCTTCCTGCTGGCGGTTGTAGGGGCATTTTTTGCGGCCCCAAGGTGTGGCGGTATACCAGGCATCGTGGTTGCCCAGAATCACCGCTTTGGGCAGATCCAGCGCGGCCACCTGACGCACCACATCCACCACCTCGTTGCCAAAATCCCCCACAAATAGCACCATATCCACCCCTAATCGATGCAGAGCTAGGGCATCGGCTTCGCTCCATTGATCATGGACATCCCCCACAATGGCCAGGGTGAGCGGGGTGGGATCGGTGGCGGGGCGCACAGGGGATGGGGCAAGGGAGGTCATGGGCTGGCCGGGAAAGGAATGGGAGAGACGGCTTTGATGGACTTCTTTTATTAAAAGCCAAAATTAAAAGACAATAAACGGGTATCAACCGGGCAAAAGCGATGCCTTACCTGATTTTTACCGACCTCGACGGCACCCTCTTAAATGCGGAAACCTACGATTATCAGGCGGCTCGGCCTGTGCTGAGCACCCTGGCGGAGTGGTATATTCCCGTCATCCCGGTGACCAGCAAAACCCGTGCCGAGGTCGATCATCTGCGGCAGGATTTGGGCCTGCGGGATCCCTTTGTGGTGGAAAACGGTAGCGCTATCTATCTACCCAGAACGGGGCTACCCTTTGACCTGCCGGAAGGGGAAGACGAAGGCGACTATCGCGTCATTCGCCTAGGTTGCAACTATGTGACAGCGAGGGCGGGGCTGAAGGCCATTGCCCAGGATCTGGGCCGTCCCCTCAAGGGCTTTGGCGATTGGAGTGTTGACCAAGTGGTGCAGAACACGGGATTGTCTCCCGAATCTGCGAAACAGGCCAAAGCCAGGGACTTCAGTGAACCCTTTATGACCCCCAAGAATGTGTCCGCCGAGGATCTCCAAGCCGCTGTCGAGGCTATGGGGTTTCGGGTCGTGCTGGGGGATCGCTTCTCCCACCTGATCGGCAGCGAGGCAGACAAGGGGGAAGCCGTGCGGCAACTGACGGCCCTGTACCAAACCGCCCATCCCAACGAACCCCTAATTACCGTGGGCTTGGGTAACAGCCCCAACGACATCCCCATGCTGGCAGCGGTGGATTACCCGATCATTCTGCCCGGAACCGCTGGCCCCCATCCCCAACTAGCCGAATGGGGTTGGCCCGTAGCCCCAGCCCCAGCCCCAGCGGGTTGGGCCGCTGCGGTGAAGGATCAGCTTGGCCTGGAGATTTAGGGATTAACGAGGCTTTGGGATTGGCTAGGCTTAGGGATCGACCCAGCGATCATCGGACTTGATCAGGTTAATCAGTTCCTCAACCCCTTGGTCTTCCGGCACTTTCTTGATCTCATCCCGGCCCCGGTACAGAGAAATGTAACCGGGGGTTTTGCCCACATAGCCATAGTCGGCGTCGGCCATCTCCCCAGGGCCATTGACGATGCAGCCCATCACTGCAATATCTAGCCCGGTGAGATGCTTAGTGGCTTCGCGAACTTTGTGCAGCACTTCTTCCAAATTAAACAGGGTGCGCCCACAGGAGGGACAGGCGACGTATTCCACCATGGTTTTGCGAAGCCCCAACGCCTGCAAAATGCTGTAGCAGACGGGGATTTCCTTCTCTGGCGCTTCGGTGAGGGAGACGCGAATGGTGTCGCCGATGCCCTCGGCCAGCAGGGTGGCGATGCCAGCAGTGGATTTAATCCGGCCATACTCGCCGTCCCCCGCTTCGGTGACGCCCAGGTGTAGGGGGTAGTCCATGCCAAGGTCATCCATGCGCTTGGCCATCAGGCGGTAGGCGGCTAGCATCACGGGCACCCGTGAGGCTTTCATGGAAATCACCAGGTTACGGAAGTCCAGGGATTCACAGATATGGAGAAATTCCAGAGCCGATTCCACCATACCTTCGGGGGTGTCGCCGTAGGTAAACAGCATCCGCTCGGCCAAAGAACCGTGGTTGACGCCAATCCGCATGGATTTACCCTGGTCGCGCAGGGATTCTACCAGGGGCTTGAGGGTGTCGCGAATTTTGCTGCCGATATCGTCGAATTCTTCTTGGGTGTATCCGGTTCGGTCGGCCTGGGGCTTTTCAAACACATAGAGGCCGGGATTGATGCGCACTTTATCGACGTGCTTGGCCACTTCCAGGGCGATTTTCATGCCGTTGTGGTGAACGTCGGCCACCAGGGGCACGGGCTGGTAGGTGTCTTCAAGAATTGTGCGAATGTCCGCCAAGGCTTTGGCGTGGGCCATGCTGGGCACCGTGACGCGGACGATCTCGCAGCCAATTTCGTGCAGGCGGCGGATGGCAGCGGCGGAACCCTGAATATCTAGGGTGTCCTCGTTAATCATGGACTGCACCACCACGGGATGGCCACCACCAATGGTGACGCTGCCCACGGGCACCGGACGAGTTTTGCGACGGTGGATAGTGGTATCGAAGGGGTCAAAGGCAGGGGTAGTCGAAGCCTGGGACACAGGATTGGGAAGGGTTTGCATAGCCTTTGCTCTAGGGTTGCCGGAGGTTTGCCGATACAGAAACACCGAATTAGACCAATCGCCCCTAGGACGACCCTAACCGGGTTCCGATGTGCCACAACATGGGTTTATAGTTATCTCCCAGAGTGCCATAGAATGGCCTCTTTGCAGCTTAACTTGCGTCGATGGTAGGGATTGATGGTCAGCAAGGCATCCATTGACTGAGGATGGATTTGACTGAGGATGGATTCAACCCGTTTCTGTCGCTTGGCATCCCGACAGAAAGACCTTCCAAAGGGATTATTTTTTGCTATGCTAAAACAGCAATACGCGGATGTGGCGGAATTGGTAGACGCGCTAGATTTAGGTTCTAGTTTCGCAAGAAGTGAAGGTTCAAGTCCTTTCATCCGCATGATTACAATCCAACTCCTACGCCCAAAGACGAGCTTTATGGCCGCTTAAGGGTTTGAGATCTTTATATCACGGCCAGCGGGAGGCAATCGGCATTCGCCAGCCCATGCCAAAGGCGCGGTCGGTGACTTTGAGGACGGGGGGCGCTTGGCGGCGTTTGAATTCAGCCCTAGCCACCAGGCGCGTGACCCGATCCACCACCGCCTGATCATGGCCAGCGGCGACGATATCAGCGGTGGATTGGTGGCGCTGCACTAGGCGTTCCAGAATGTCATCCAGCACCTCGTAGGGCGGCAGAGAATCTTGATCCACCTGGCCCGGTTTGAGTTCGGCACTGGGGGGCTTGGTGAGAATGTGGGTAAGAATCAAGCCCTGGGGAGCCTGACCGCGCAAGTGGGCCAGGGCACCGAGGGGATCGTGGTTGGGGTCAGTAGCAGTAGATTGGACACTTTGCCCCTGCTGATTCAGCCAGTGACAGAGGGCATAGACCCGCGTTTTGGGCACATCGGCAATTACCGCTAGGCCACCGTTCATATCGCCGTAGAGGGTGCAGTAACCCACCGCCATTTCGGATTTGTTGCCCGTAGACAGCAGCAGGTGGCCAAATTTGTTGGAAATCCCCATCAACAAATTGCCCCGAATGCGGGACTGGATATTTTCCTCGGCAATGCCGGATTCGGTACCTGCAAACAGGGGATCAAGCACCTGGTCGTAGTCGGCCATCAGGGGGCCGATGGCGAGGGTGTGGTGGGCAAGGCCGAGGGTGTCGCAGAGGGCGAGGGCATCGCTGACCGAGTGATCGGAACTGTAGGGAGAAGGCATCAGCACGGCCAGCACCTGCTCTGGGCCGAGGGCCGCCGCCGCAATGGCCGCCACCAGGGCCGAATCTACCCCACCGCTGAGGCCCACCACCGCTTTGCGAAAACCGCACTTCCGGGCATAGTCTTGCACCCCCAGCACCAGAGCCAGCCAGAGGGCTTCGTTATCATCAGCAGGCAAAGGGGCGACGGTTCCCGGCAGTAGGTCGGCCTTGGCGAGATCGTACTCCACCACCATCAGCCCCCTTTGGCAAGAGGGCAACCGCGCCACCAGTTCGCCCTGGCGATTAACGGCCATGCTGGTGCCGTCAAAAATCAAATCATCGTTGGCCCCCACCTGGTTGGCGTAGAGAATCGGGCAGCGAAACCGAGTGGCACTGTGGGTCAGCATGGCGGCTCGCAGTTGGGGCTTTTGCACCGAAAAGGGCGAGGCCGACAGGTTAATCACCAAGTCCACCCCCGCTTCAGCCAAATCCGCAATGGGGTTGCGGGGATAGCTGCGTCCGCCCCAAAATTCCTCGTCGTTCCACAGGTCTTCGCAGATGGTGATGCCAATGTTCAGATCCCCCTCGGCGGTATTCAGCACAAAGCGGCTCGGCCCCCTCCCTGGGGCAAAGTAGCGGTCTTCATCAAACACATCGTAGGTGGGCAAAAGCTGTTTATGGAACACCTGCTGCACCATGCCCCCCTGCACCAAAGCTGTGCTGTTGAACAGGGGCTTTTCTCCCCGCTGCAGGGCCTTGGGATTGGCCGCTGCAAACCCCACCAGCACCGATAATTCTGGGGGCAATTCCGTGGCCAAATCCTCCAATCGCTGGGCCATCGCCGCAATAAATCCAGGCCGCAGCAGCAAATCACGGGGCGGATAGCCACAGAGCGCCAGTTCCGTCGTCACCAAGACCTGCGCCCCTTGCGCGTGGGCTTCCTGGGCAGTAGCCACAATCTGCTGGGCATTGTGGGACAGGTCGCCGATGGTGGGATTGAGTTGGGCGATGGCGATTTTCATGGGGAGATGGGGAGTGGGGAGTCGGGCGTAGGGTGCATAACGCCAAGGCGAGGCTAGCGCCAACGCGAAGCAATGCACCAACTGATCAATTTTAAGAACCACAAAATTGTTAACACATATTACAGGTTTATGAGGGAATTTATGGTGATGGGAACCCTTGGTTAAATAGCCAAGATGCCGTGAGTAAAACCTGATTGGAGTAGATAACCTTATGAATCCAGCCAAAGTTCATTACGTTCACAATGGTTGGACGGCCTGTGGACAGGTTTCTCTTGAAACAATGTATACCCAAGATGTCAGTACAGTTACCTGTAAATCCTGTCTGAAGTCCCTGGAGAAGGTCAAGCCTATTAAAATTCACTTAGCCCACAACGGCTGGGCAGCATGTAGCAACGTTTCACTCGAAGCAACCTATACCCAAGATATTAGTGTAGTGAATTGTAAG
The DNA here is from genome assembly GCA_040396995.1 of Nodosilinea sp. GTDB lineage: Bacteria > Cyanobacteriota > Cyanobacteriia > Phormidesmidales > Phormidesmidaceae > Nodosilinea. The sequence continues at coordinate 60,692 of JBBAWV010000001.1, forward strand.
TCTTGCTTAAAATCACGAGTAGGAAAGACTGCTTTACAAGAATTCTCAGCAGATCGCTGAGATTATTTTCAGGTCATATAATACATTATGCCAACATATTCTACAAACTCAATAGACTTAGGGCGAGGAGACTCGCCCCTACGGTTTGCTGGGCTGGGAATCGGGGTTATTCGATTAGGATTTGGTATTACTAAAGAGGCTGACAGCTGGTTGCCTGACACATCTCCAAAGTAGGTTGGGTGCAGCAAAGCGGAACCCAACACTTACCGAGAATTTTGGGCTTGTTGGGTTTTGCTATCGCGCCACCCAACCTACGAGAAATCAAGGCTTTTCAGCGTTGTGTCAGGCAGTCAGGGCTAATAATTCCTTGGATGAAAAAGTACCTGTTCTATATTATGCAGTCAGATCTCACTCTGATGAGAAAGTAAAGGTAATGTTGGAATCCGGTGCTACGTGGGATCAGCTATCTCAAGAACAACTAGATGATGCTTTGCAAGGGGCGTCTTGTGATGGTTATTTGTTCACCGTTGAAGAACTGTTGAACGCAGGAGCAAATCCCAATAGCTCTAATGATCACAATGAGACTCCGCTGTTATTAGCTCAAGATGCTACTTGTAGGACAGTTGACGGTGACGGAGGGAGAATTGTCGATGAACGTCAGCATAATGAAGTTGCAAATTTATTGAGAGAGAAGGGAGCACTTCAATAAAAGGGGACGTAGGATTGACGAGCGAAGCAGAATCCTCACTGGACAAGGATTGGGATGCGTTACGCTGTCGCTAACACATCCTACGAACTTTGCAAATTTTTCAAGGATTTAGCGCTCGTAGGTTGGGTGCAGCGAAGCGGAACCCAACACCCGCCGAGGATTTAAGGCTTGTTGGGTTCTGCTATCGCGCCACCCAACCTACGAGATATCAAGGCTTTTCGACGTTGTGTCAGTCAGATGGGCGGCTCTGGTTGAAGCTGAGCCTCTCTATTTCACGAACCGGAGTTGGGTTTCCGGCGCTGGCTGAGCAGATACCCCAGGGCTCCGGGCATGGCCAGCAGGGTAATCAAAATTGTGGTCGAAACACTGAGGCGGCTGGAGAGGGTGCGGGCCGGGTCTAGGCCATCCACAATGAAGCGCCCGGTGACGATGACGGCATAGAGGCTGACGGTGACGGCACTGAGGCTAGAAATAAAGTCTTTGAGGGTGGGCAGGTGGGCCTGGGGGATGCGGCGACCCAGCAGGATTCCAGAGATAAATCCCGCCAGGGCTTGGCCCACCACCACAATCAGCCGCAGTTGGATACTAATCGGCTCTTTTTCGGCGGCCAGATGTCCGGCCATGATGCCGCCCAGGCCGATGATCATCCCCGCAATCGCCCCCACCCCAATCCACCAGTGGATCGGCTTGGAGAGGTAGGAGCAGGCCACAATTAAACTGGCCAACCCCAGGGAACTGGCCACGGCGGCCTGACCCAGGGGCAACTGGGTAATGATCACCAGGGTCAGGGCCACCCCAACCCCGGTACCGAGCAGTAGTGGCAGCGATTGTCTGAGGCCAGAAATTTTGGGGTAGTTTTGAATCATGGTGAGCTCAAACCTGTTGAATAGCTGGGGGTGTCCATCGGCCATCCAACACCTCGGATTTGGGTGCATAGAGGCCCATGGTAATGTCCAAGCTGCCCTAATCGGGGGAGGTGAACTAGTTGGATGCCCGGTTCGGCGACTTGGCTTGGATGGAGAGGTCGAGGGAGCCGTTCGCGCCCTCAAGCGACGCACGACTTGGCCATTGGAATCCTCATGTAGTATTGCTCAAATTCATCTCCTACGGCATAAATTGTTTGATCTGGGCCAAGATCCATGACCAGATCCTCGGTCAAAATGCGGGTGCGGTATTCCCAGCCATCGGGCAGTTTTAGTTGATCGGCAAGGCTGGCGAGCGACTCCATTGAGAACTCCTTACCATGAGCTTGCATAACGTAACTGTTGCCGTCGGGATCGATGAGTTCGTAAACAGCCCTGCCCTTGGCGTAAACCATTGTCTGAGTTTTTTTCGGAGTAAAAACGGTGTAAGGTGCGGTTCCATGGGACTGTTTCCCAACGAGAGCCGCGTCTAGCGTAGCCGCCCACCGGGCTTCAAGTCCTCCAAACGAAACCGTCTCTCCGAAAGAAAGGGTTTGGGAATCCATCATCCAGAACTTAGGGCCGTTTAGTTGGACGGCTTGGGCATCAAACTGGGTTTTAATGGCCTCTAGATCAAGGGCATCCCAGAGCTGGAGAGGACAGTCGTTTAAACCCGTAGTGTTGTAGATTTCAATGTCAACTCCCTTAACCAGAAAAATCTCACCGAAACGCAAATCCCGTGTTTCAGTAACCGTCACTTCAGTCAGAATTCTATCCATTATGTTCTCCGAACTTATGGTTTATTGGGTTGGACTAGATTTTTGGTTGAGATTCGATCAGTTCTAGAAGGAATCAAAGGAGGGTGTAACCCAGGCTTATTAGCCACCTAGATTTGGGTGCCCTTGGCCTCAAATTCTTCCTTGGTTGTGTAATACCCCTGAGGGTAGTAAGGCCCCATAATGGCTTCCTCCAGGCTAGGTTGAGAGATCTTGTCAGGGCTTTGCAGCCAACTGGGATGATTACCCATCATCCGCATAATCAGCATGCCAAAGTCGGGACGGTTCCTAGGATCATCGAGTCCTTCACCGAGCGGACTCCATTCGACCCATGCCACGCCATTTTCGAGTGTCGCATTCTTCGGCTTATCTTCCTGGCGGCTGACCACAATCGTATAATTGCGATCTCCATCCAGAGGCACCTGCATATCAGTCACGCCATCTACAACGCGGCCAGAGGGAGGGGCCTCGCAACTGACGAGCGACCAGTACTGAGTTTGTGCTTCTGGCATCACTTCCAGACCCTTACCCTCTGCACCCGCGTAAGTATTCGGGAAAATCGGCATCTTGCCTCGGACGACATAGACCGAACCGAACTGACGCGAGAGATAGGTCAGCAGATAGGGCCCATCGCCGCCCCCCTCCATTGCCCCAGCGTAAGGAATTTTTGCCCGTTCTTCTGGTGTTTTGAACGCGCCAACCACCGAATATCTGATTGTCCAGAATTTCTCCCACGTTGGTACCTGGCGTGCGGGTGCCGTCGCAGGGTCAAGTTCGGGGTCGTTGTCCTCGGCCTGAACCAGCTTTACCCATTGTTCGGCGGTCAACGGCGGCTGGGTATTCTCTTCCATTTTCTGCACAAACTGCCTGACAAACTCCTCCGATGACAAACGGGTGCCATCGGCGAGGGTGACTTCGTAGCTCGGCAGCCCTGGTCCGTTGAAGGGCGATAATGCCGTACCCCATCCGGCCCCGTCTCTGCCCTGATCGGCTAGATAGATGCGAATCGCCATCTGGATCTTTTTACCGTCCCTGCCCACGTATAGCGTGTTGGGCTTACGGTCTTTGGGTTCGATTGGCGGAGCCTCGGCTAGAATTCGTAGCGTGAAGTTTCGTGGCTCGGCGAGACGGTCAGCACCGACCAAAAACGGATTGCTGGAGCCGGGATCTGGCTCGATCTCCTGCCCAGTGAATGCCTCGCCGATAGAAACATAGGTATCGCGTTCTTCTCTATATAACGCAAACTGGAAGTAGCGCACATGGGGATAGGTGGCCCGTAAAGTCAGGGTACTCCCAGCCGGCATGGTCAACTGACTTAAGAAGAAAGTCGATGCCATATCTGGCCAAAGGTTGGGATTTTGGAACGGTTTTGGCTGGGCCAGATAGTTCCAGTAGTGCCACCCACGCGGCCCTTGGAATAGGCTGTCACTGCCGTAGCGCTCGTCGGTGCGGATGACGGCTTCCATCGATAGATTGCCATAGCGTTCGGCAGTCTTGGCTAGATCCTTGTTGTTGCTAGTAAAAGCCGTTTCCATAACGCTCATTGGTAGGGAATAAAAGCTGGACTTGAAACCGCAGGGTAAAATCACCGGCGTTATCGGGTCTGACCGCATTCCAGTACAACGGCTAATCATCTTGCTGATCAGCCGTTGTACTGGCTTGGCTAAACTCGCTGCAGGGCGGGGGCTTGCCAGGTGCCGTCGAGGGCTTCGGCCTGGGGCCAATAGAGCCGCATGGCACAGAAGAATGGCCCTGTCGGAGCCGGGAGCCAGTTGGCCTCTAGATCTGCACCGGGGGATTCGGGCTGGATGTAGAAGGTGAGCCCGCCATCGGCATCGCACTGGAACTGGGGCAGCATGGGCGAGTTGAGCAGGTAGCGGTTGAGCGGATTGGCCACCAACAGACTGGAGGGTAGTTCGTACATCGTCAACGACCAAAAGGCATTCACGGGGGGCAGTTGATCCGCCGCGAAGTGAAGCGTGTAACGGTTTGCTCCACTCAAGGGCTGGCCCTCGCCATCCACGGTGTAGAAGGGATACATCGCCTCCTGCTTGGAGTTGCCAAAGATACCCAGTACCGCGCCCGCCATGCGGTAGAGGTAGTTGTTCTGCAAATAGTCGCGGGTGCCGAACAGATCGCTGGGGGTTACTTGTCCGGCATCAACCTGTTTTTTCAAGGCGGCAAATTCGGCCCAGGCATCGGCCATGCCCTGGGTCATCGCTTCCTGCACCTCGGAAGAAAGGGTATCCGCTACGAAGCCCTGCCCTGTCCCTACGCCAATCTGGGCAAACCGGGAGCGCAGATCCACCTCGGAGGGCACCGGGGGACAACATTGCAGCAGAAAATCCAAAATGCCGAAAAACCCTAGGGAGGTCTTTTGGGTATCGGGCGTGAGGGGCGGCACAAACTCAATCGCTGGGGCACTTTCCGGAGCCGATTGACCCAAAAATTCTGAAAGTGGCTGTAGCTGGTAGCTGGCCTGAATTTCCTTCACCCGGTCGAGATCGTCAGGGCTAAACAGTTGGGTGCGATAGATCGCCAGGACAAACTCGGTTTCGGCACGAATCACTTTGCTCACGCCGCTGGGGGTCTCGCCTTGCCAACTGGGGCCAGCAATCACAAAAACACCGCCGCCATTGCCCGTCGTGCGGCTCCCGATGTACTCAAAATTGAACGTATACAAATCCACCAACTGGATGCTGAAATAGCGATTCGCCTCTAGCGCTGGCACGGTGAGCACCATTGGCTCTGTCCGCAAATCTAGCCCCGCCATGGAGTAGGGCGTGTCGGAGTTAGGTGTCTGGACGGCCTTATCCTCTGGCGTAAATACCCGTGCAATGTTGCGCAGGTGGTTCCAAGACGCTTTGTACTCAGGGTTTTGGGTATCGACAAAGTAGGCGTGCTGGATGCGGTAGCTATCGACCATAGGATAGCCGTAAATATAGGCTTCCTTCGCGATAGCGCGGGCTTCTACGGGGCTAGTGGTTGGCATCGGGGTTCTCCTTGAGGGCAAAGGTCTAACTGCCGAGAATATTGATGGCGCGGGAGACCACGACCAGAATGGTGGCCAGGGAAATGCTACTTTCGAGCATCATCCACAGCTTGGCCCGTGTCGTTAGTGGTAGGGCATCGGTGGGGCTAAAGGCGGCGGCGGTGGTGTAGGCCAAAAACAGGTAGTCCACATAGGTGGGTCGCCAGTGGGGCATCAGATCTTCGAGATCGGCTTGGGGAAAGAGCCAATCGGGAGCCTGAGTCTGGGGTTTTAGTCGGGCTTCGGGGCCACCCCGATCAATCTGCCAGTACAGCAGGGAGAATAGCAGCACGTTGTCAATCCACACGGTGAGGCTAGAGGTTAGCAGTTGCAGCCCACCCAGATCGGTGGAGTGGTTGATCATCTCGTCGATCAGGTAGACCAGGCTGATCAGCGTACCCACCCCAACGATCAGGCAAAACAACAGGAGCGTGAGGCGCTCGATGCGCAAAGCACGCGCCTTGCCCCCCGACAGTGGCACCAGGGCCAGGGCCACCAGCATGATGAACCCCAGCAGATAGGGTACCCCCACGGGCACCAGCCGAATGCGATCCGGCAGCACCGTCAGCAGCACCAGCACCACCCCAATGGTCAGAGCCACGGGCCAGCGCGGTTCAAGGGTTGGGGGCGGTGGGGCGGGCTGCATAGCTGTTAAGCTCCTGTTTTCTGCAAAACCCTAGTCCACATACACCACCACATACTGGGTGCCGTAGGGCTGGTAGTAGGTGCCACCACAGGAGTAGAGGGAAACCCCGTCGATGTAGACCGTGCTACAGCCCACGGGCAGGGTGGTGGCGTAGATGGCCGATCGACGGATCACCCGCCGCGTGGTGCGCCGAGCTGCTCCTGCCACGCTCACCGGGGTGGCGGGCCGCCCCACAATCGCCGCCGCTGGCTGCATTACCAGCTTGCCGCCCCACAGTCCATCGGTCACCGCGCCCGCCGCCAGTAGGCCACAGGCTCCAATCATCAAACGCTGCATTAAGTTCATGGCTCAAACCTCCAAGGTTGAGGGTCGTTAATCCACATACACCACGACGTATTGGTTGTTGTAGGGCTCGTAGTAGGTGCCACCACAGGAGTAGAGGCTTGTCCCTTCGATCACCACGGTGGTACATCCCACGGGCAGACTGGCGACGTAGACAGTGGAACGCCGAATTACCCGTCGGGTGGTGCGTCGGGCGGTTCCGGCGACGCTGACGGGGGTGGCGGGTCTACCCACCACAGCCTCAGCCCGCTGGGTGACTAGGAGGCGGCTGTTAAACAGGCCATCGGCCACGGCACTCACCGCCAGCAGGGCCACGGTGCCTACCATTACGGACTTCACAGATTTCACAGATTTCATCGATTGCCTTGGCATTATTGGGCCTCCTGATAGTCTTCGAGTTCGCTGGGGGGCAGAGCTTCCAGCAGGGTGGCTCCGGCGGGGGGGGTAAAGGTGAAGCGGTTGGCGGGAATCTGGGGGCTGGTGTTCCAGTCGCGCAGACGAATGGAATATTCCGGCGCACCCGTTACCCATTTGGTGGTGATCACATACTTCATAGGTAGGGGGACATCCCCGGTTTGCACCCAGATTTGCCAATCCACATCAGCTTCGCGGAAGGCCAGGTGATGCACTTCCACGCCATCGATGTAGGCCGTGCCCAGGTAAAGGCTGCTCTCCACCCCTTCCATCAGCACCTCGTAGGGGTTGCTAAACATTAAATCTGCCCCCGGAAAGGGCAGGCCCGTCTCGGCTTCCATGGTGAGAATGGCATCGTCGATGGTGCCGCTGAGGGGGATGTTGGCATAGGCGTTAATCCGCCGCCCAAAAATAGTGATCTGGTTGCCGTTGAAGAAAACTTCGGCATCGGCCAGTGGCCCCTGCCGCTGCAAAAAGAACCCCGTGGGCCGCTGCATTACCATGGAGGCATAGCTGCTGAATTGCAGTTTTTGACCACTTCTAGCCACCACTTCAAAATCAATATCGGCGTTGACGCTAAAGGCTTCGGTTTCCGCCAGGTAGTCTGACATAAATTGCAGAACTTCCGTGGCGTTGGGGTCTAGCTCTTGGGCCTGGGCCGACATCGGCGCGATGGCCCCCACCGTAAGGGCCATACCGAGGGCGAGGGAGACTCCGCCGATGGGGTTTAGAAAATAGTTGTTGTTCATCGTTATGCTCGTTAAGGAAAGATGATGAGGGCTTTAGATCCCTGGGTTCTTCGAGAACCCAGGGATCTGGGAGAAGAAACCGGGGTTCTGGGAGACCCCTTAAAATTGAAAGGGCCGGGGTAATGCGACTCGTGGAGGAAAGACCCTTGTACCTAGAGGCTTCGCCCCCGCTCATGGGGGAAAATCGAATGGTGTTTCGATCATTAGATTGGTCGGCCTTTCAACAAATTCGCCAGCTTTTGGCAGAGCGCACCCATGCGCGTTTTACCTACGACAATGGGACCTTAGAAATCACCATGCCGCTAGAGGGACATGAGCGTTTGGCGCGGTTAATTGAACTGTTCATTCGCATTTTGGTGGTGGAACTAGGGTTAAAAATGAAATCCATGGGCTCGACAACTCTGGGGCGGGCCGACCTGCATAAAAGTGCTGAACCCGATAACGGCTATTACCTTCAAAACTACGCCCTGGTGGCCGATCATGAAGTGGACTTGGCGGTGGATCCGCCCCCGGATTTGGTTGTAGAAGTCGATATTACCCATACCGATATCCAGAAAAATGACCTCTATGCCAGCTTGGGAGTCCCGGAGTTTTGGCGGTTTAATGGCCGCCAGTGGACGATTTTTCAGCTTGTGGAGGGACGATACGAGGAATGTGATGTTTCTCCTACCTTTTCCCTTGTGACGAAGGCCGATCTGTACGATTTTTTGCAGACAGCTATGACAGATGAAGTCGCCGCAGAAATCAACTTTCGCCAGTGGGTACGGGATCAGGGTTCTTGAGATCCCAGGGTTCTTGAGATCCCAGGGTTCTTCAAGAACCCTGGGATCTAACGCTCCTACTGCCGTGCCATGGCCACCCGCAGCCGCTCGTCGGGCGAAATTAGGTGGTCGTGGTCGTCCTTGCCCACATCCAACTGCACCCAGTGGAGTTTGCCCGTGAACTTGCTGCTGTGGGCGCTGTAGTCGGGGGTGACGCAGGTGCCCGACTCGTAGCCGATGTCGGTGGTTTCATCCGCCGAGAAAATCATCGGCTGGGTGGCCTCGACCCGACCCGACCCGACGGGCTGACCATCGTAGTAGAGGTTCACATTGCCGCCCTTGGCCAAGCCGCCGCCATCGTAGGCAAACTCCATTCGCACCTGGTGCTTGCCCTGGGGAATGGGAGCCGTCGCCTCGGTGTAAAACTCCTGAATGCCCAGCACGTTGTAGACAAACTTGAGCTTGCCCTCCTTGGTGTAGACGCTCCAGCCACCGAACTTGCCGCCTTGGGCGATGATCACGCCCTCGGCAGGTTTGTCCGCCTTAATTTCCACCTCGGCGGTGATGGAGAAGGACTTGTTCTTGATGTTAATGACGCTGTTTTCCGACAGACGGCCCATGCCCGCAAAGAAAATTTGCGAATCTCCCTTCACCAGGGAGGGACGACCAGCGGTGGTGGGGTCGATGCGCTCGGTCTGGCGATCATCCAGGGGCAGCACGTTGTACTTCACGGCTTCAATCAAAAACTGGCGCTGAAGTTCAAGCAGTTTCTCTGGCATCTCCTGGGCCAGGTTGTGGAATTGCGTCCAGTCTTTGCTGCCGTCGTAGAGTTCCCACACGTCTTGATCAAAGGGCGGCATGGTTTGACCCACCATCACCCAGGGGGTGCGGTGCTTGGTGATGGCGCTCCAGCCCTTGTAGTAGATGCCCCGGTTGCCAAACATCTCAAAGTATTGGATTTCGTGGCGTTCCGGCGCATTGGCCTCGTTAAAGCTGTAGACCATGCTGGTGCCCTCGTAGGGGCTTTGCAGCACGCCGTTTACCATCGTCGGCTCAGGAATACCCGCGACTTCCAGGACTGTAGGAGCCACGTCAATCACATGGCTAAACTGGTGCCGGATGCCACCCTTGTCTTGAATCCCCTTGGGATAGCGGACGATGGTGCCGTTGCGGGTGCCGCCCCAGTGGGAGGCCACTTGCTTCGTCCATTGGTAGGGCGTATCCATGGCCCAGGCCCAGCCCACAGCATAGTGGTTGTAGGAATCGGGGCCGCCAAATTCCTCCAGTTTGGACTGCATGAATTCCGGGGTTTCTAGCCCTGCCATGCCGTTGAAGTTGGCCATTTCGTTGAAGGCTCCGTGGATGGTGCCCTCGGCGGATGCGCCATTGTCGCCGATGATCACGTAGATCAGGGTGTCGTCCAGAATTTCCAGATCCTCTAGGGCGTCAATCACCTGCCCCACGGCGTAGTCGGTGTGCTCCAGGAACCCGGCGTAGACCTCCATCTGCCGCTCTAGCACCGGCTTGTAGGCGGCATCCATCTCATCCCAGGCGGGAATTTCGGCATGGCGGGGGGTGAGTTCGGCATCGGGGCCAATCACGCCCAGTTCCTTCTGCTTGGCAAAGGTGATCTCCCGCTGGCGATCCCAGCCGTGGGCAAATTGACCTTTGTATTTATCAGCCCATTCCTTCGGCACATGGTGCGGTGCGTGGGTGGCACCGGGGGCAAAGTACATAAAGAAGGGCTTGTCGGGCATGAGCGCCTTTTGCTGGCTGATCCAGCCAATTGCCTTCTCCGCCAAATCCTCGGTCAGGTGGTAGCCCTCCTCAAAGGTGGCGGGGGGCTCGATGGGGGTGGTGCCTTCGTAGAGGGCCGGATCCCACTGGTTGTTTTCGCCGCCAATGAAGCCATAGAAATACTCGAAACCGCCGCCCCCGGTGGGCCACGCATCAAACGGCCCCATCGGCGAGGTCTGCCATACGGGCACCTCGTGGCACTTGCCCAGCATGGCGGTGGAGTAGCCGTTCAGCTTTAGGGTCAACGGGAGGGGCGCTTTGGTGTTGGGCCGCACCGAGCATTGCCCTGGTGCGGCGGTGGCGGTTTCGGTGATGTTGCCCATGCCCACCGAGTGGTGGTTGCGCCCGGTCAACAACGCCTGCCGGGTGGGGGCACAGAGGGCGGTGGTGTGGAAACGGGTGTACTTCAGCCCTTGTCCGGCTAGCTTCTCGAAGGTTGGCGTATGGCAAGGCCCACCAAAGGCGCTAGAGGCTCCAAAGCCCACATCATCCAGCAGCACCACCAACACGTTGGGGGCATCCGCTGGCGGACGCAGATCGCGAATCGGGGGATATTTCGTATCGGGATCCTTGGCATCGTAGGTGGTAATGCCAAAGTGGGTTTGGTCGGGAATGGGCAGAATCTGTCTTGGCACCGTGTGGTTTGAAGTCATTGTTAGTGTTCCTTATTGTTGTTTGCTAACTCAGGTCGCGAAACCATGCAACGGCGTGAGACAGGCCCCACTGAGCGACGATGGCACAACCCTTGGGCTATCGCTTCTTGACCGCCGGGGGCACCCAGCGACCATCGAGCGCTTCTGCTTTGGGGGCATAGAGGCGCATCGTTACCCCCAGTGCCCCTTGGGCCGGGGAGGGTAGCCAGTTCGAGACCTTGTCGGCACCGGGCGACTCGTGCTGAATGTAAATATCGAGGGAACCATCGGCGTTGTAGGTGAGGTCATCACGATCCCCAATGGCGAAGCGATCCAAGGGGTTCGCGACCTGAAAGCCCTCGGCGTCGTACATGGTGATCGACCAAAAGGCCTCCACTGGGGGGAGTTCCGCTTTTTCAAAGTGCAGCACGTAGCTGTGGGTGCCATCCATCGGTTGGCCATCGGCATCGACCACATTCAGCGGATAGATCGCATCCTGGGGCTGGTTGGCACCGAGGCCAACCATGGCCACGATGGCCCGCTTCAGGTAGTAGTTGCCGTAAACCCCCATGGTGTCGGTGTTCATCTGCCAGCCGTTGACCACCTTGGCCAGGGTGGGCAGCTTTTCGACCATCAGCTTGAGGCCGTCTACCACAGCCCGATTGAGGCCCGCTTGCACGGCGGGATCGGCGCTGTTTAGGTCAAAGCTTTCGCCCACCACAATTCCTAGACGGCCCAGGCGGGCAATGGTAGACCAGTCGGTGATGTGGGGCGGGTGGATCTTCATCAGGTCTGCCCCGTAGCCAAAGTACTGGGCAGCGGTCATGGTGTTGACCTGCTGCAAGGGCGGCGTCTTCATGTCTACGCTGGGGTCTATGACCGCTGCCGCAGGCTCGACGGGCTTGCCCCACTGGGACAGCGGTGTCACCCGATAACCATCCTGCACCTGGTGAACCGCTGCGTAGTCTTGGGGGCCATTGGTCTGGGTGCGCCCGATGACCCACAAATAGGCGGTGGGGGCTTGGATGGCTTCCACCCCGGCGGGCAGTTGCCCCTGCCACCCCGGCGGCACAATGGCATAGTTGGCGGCACTGGTACCGCTGGTGCGCTTGCCAGGAACCGCAAACACGTCAGACCACATATTGAGCATGGGCAGCAGATAGTAGCGCCCGTCGGTATCGGGGGCCGATACGATCATGGGTTCCTGGGTCAGGTCGAGCCAGAGGCTAGAGTAGAGGGTGTCGAAGTTGGGCCGCACCACCTCGCGGAAATCGGCGGTCGGAAAGGCTCGCATGTGGTGAAAGGCATTCATCGGCCCCATACCGGGCTTGGCATCGGCGGCATAGTTGGTGGTAATGCGCCGGGTCACGTCCATCGTGATCAGCGGGTACAGGTATTGGTAAGCCTCAATCCCGATCTCGTAGGCGGTTTGTTCGTTAATCATGGAATTCTCCATCGTTTTTGAACGGTCGGAGGTGGGTCAGGTCATTGGTCTATCGGTGATGCTTGCCGATGATGGCCTCTAGGCGGCGTTACCTAGCCCTTGATCCAGTAGCCCAGACGAAAAAGGGCGGAGCGCAAACGGCTTGTTTCCGGTGGGCAGGGGATAGCCGATCCCACCCCCTATCCCTCCCAAGCCCAGGCATTCAGCCTCCACCTCCGCCCCATCGCCCCTTAAAAGCGGAAGCCAATATTGACGTAGGGGCCATGCTGATCGACGTTGATGTCAACCAGGTTCGCGTTGTAGTCGGTGAAACCGAAGCGATACCCCGCCCCCAGGGTGGTGTTGCCGGAGAACATCCAATCAACCCCGCCCTGGATGCCGTACTGCATCAGGCCACTAATGCCAAAGCCAGAGATAGTACCCATTCCGACTACGGCTAACTTAGGGTTGGCATTCCAGCGCACCCGCCCGCCAATCAACGGCGATACGACGGTGCGACTGTTGTTAAACTGGCCCGATCCACCCAAATTGGTGCTCAACCCAAGCCGGGTATTCACTTGGGTTAAGCTCAGGCCACCCAAGGCATCAAACACAAACGGCCCTAGGTCGAACTCGGAAAGAACACCCTCCGGGTTCACTCGCGCTGGATCATAAAAGCGGTAGCTGCCCACTAGGTCGGCACGCATCAGTTGGGTCGTTAGACCTGCATTAATTTGGGTGGGAACGAAGGCCGCAGCACCTGGAATGCGCACATCCCGGTTGATGGTGCTATCCGTGGATAGGGAAATGTAGTCGAAATTGCCAACAACGCCCCATTTATAGTTTGGGTTCCAGGCTTCAAATCCGCTAAGAAAGGCAAAATTTAGGCTATTGCGCAGCGCTGTTGTAATCTGGCTGGGGCTAAAGTCAAAGTCGCGGCTAGGATTACTAAAATCTCCAACGAAATCATCCCTGAAACCTTCACCCTGAAAGGTGGCTGAGCCCGAAATACTAAAGGGAAGATAGATATAGGGCGCGAGCAAAAAGTGCCATTTATCCGACTGGGACGATTCCGAGGTCGTTTGGGCCACATCAAGGGACTGGCCGAGGGGCGTTTGGAGGAAGTCCTCACTCGCGAGGGAAGCCTCCGTCCGTTGCAGATCGCGGCTGGTGGTGGAGATCGGCAGCAAGGGATCCTCCGCCACCAGCGAATCCGCCGCTTGGGTCTCGTCGTTGGGGACAGCACTAGGGTGAGTCTCAGGATGAATGGCCTCTCCAGCGGTGGCATCAGCCGTCTGGGGCGATTCAGTAACCTGGGCTTCCGAAGGCATCGCGTCCGCTGAGAGGATGGCGGATGACTCATCCTCAGCCATTCCCTCAGCCCCTTCCATCGACATTTCCTCAGAAACCTCAGCCTCGACCACCGCTTCTAGAACGACCTCTGGCAAGGGTTCCAGACTGGTAGATGGGTCGTTGCCCCCCTCCAGAGAGGGAAGTGCGCTGGCTGGGGCGGGCAACAGCAGCGCGATGGCGGCGAGGGTACTCAGGCTCATTAATCCAGTTTTATCGTTCATCGAAGTGCTCATCACAATCAGGTGTTGTTCAACGTCTCTATCCCCATCGCTGGGTCTAAGCCTCCGGTGCATCCTGGGGCTGTGCGCCCTGGGCCAGTTGCTTTTGGTAGAGATGCGTGTAGATTTTAGCGGCAATGCCCGAGATCACCGCGTAGGAGGCAATGGTGATTAGCACCTCATGGGCCACCGTCGGAAAGTTGAGGGTAATCAACGCCAGGGCTAGACCTGCATTGCGCGATCCATTGGCCATCGCTAGGGTTTGCCGCACCACCGGGTCTGTACCCGCCAGGTAGTGGCCACTCACCAGCCCCGCCGCCGCCATTAGCACCACCGCCAAGATGGGCAAGGGGCCAGCCTTGAGCACCAGCGACAGCCCCATCACCACCACCAGCAACACCACCCCGATCAGCATGGCGCTGCTGATGCGGTTAAGGGGTTCGCTAAACTCCTCCGTTAAATCGGGCAACCAATGGGCTATGGCCGCCCCCACCAACAGCGGGAGGCCCTGCACCGCCATGATTTGCTTAAACACTACCGCCAGCGGAGCCTCGGCCCCAATGGGGTAGATCGCCGTAATAATGCCAAACCACAGGGGCACCAGCACCACCGACAGCAGTGCCATCGTGGCCTGAAAACTGCCCGCCAGTTCCGCATCCCCTGGCCCCTTCAGCATTTTGCGATAGATCACCGGAGCCCCTGGGATCACCGCCATGGCCGCAATGCCCGCCCGCACCTCAAAGGTCAGGGGCAGCACCTTCGTCACCACCATGGCCGCTAGGGGCACCAACACAAAGGCCGCCACAATGCACCGCGCCAGCAACGCCGGACTGCGCCACAGACGACTGATGCCCGCAAACCCCAAGGCCATCCCCATGGACAGCATGACGGCAAACAGGGTGAGCTGGGCAAAACTGCTGAGCAATTCCTTCAAATCCATCTTATGATCACCCCTCTCAATAAGCGGTTAACCCAAACAGCGAGCCAATTATCCTAGTTCGCCACTCCAAACAGAGATACCTTAAACAAAGCGTTACAACCGTGCGTTTAACCCTAAGATTAACGGCGACAAGAAGAATATATCGGCAAAGATCTAGCTTTTCTTAATATTTAGATGATTTTCTTCAAGTGGCTTTATAGATTGCTCAACCCATCAAGAAGTTGCTTCTATTTACCACGGCTTTAACAATCCTTAAAGATGCGCTAAAATTGGTAAGCCGATGACTTCTTGGTGGCTTTGCTGGCAAGGCGCATCCATGTCTTCTAGGCCTTTACTCCAAGGGTTTAAGCTTACTTCCACATCAGGAAACTCGATAGCATCTGTGAATCTAGTAGCAATAAGAACCTCAAAAAAATAAAATGCACTTAGTAAATGTTGTCCTTTCAACAAGTCACATTACGAGCCATTCTTCAGTAATACCATCTGAAATTCTGAAGTTCTGGTCATTTCGCGCCAACCTGACTAAGAATATTTAATTCTTTGATACCCTAGGGGAGATGGCATCTACCTAAGCTAAAGCCTTGTCCCCCTTGGATCCCTTGCTCCACAGCCGCAATGAAATCCATCCCCCTGATTAGAGTTGGTCTGCTGCTGCCCGTTGTGGAATTTCTTGACCACATCGGCTCACCTACAGATCGTCTGTTAGCGCAAGTGAACCTGTCGCCAGCGGTCTTAGAACATTCAGACCGTCTGCTAACGCTCTATCAGGGAGTTGCCCTAGCCGAAAAGGCAGCGGCTTTGGAGGGCCTGGAGACCTTAGGGTTTCTGGTCGGCGGCCAGACTCCACTACCTCGGCTAGGCAGCTTAGGCAAAATTGTGCACCATTCCCTCTCCCTGTTCGATTTGCTAACCACCCTTGAGCAGGTGTTAGGCATGGCCAATTCGGGCCAACAGGTGAACCTGCGATGGGATGGCGACTGGGTTTGGTGGCAGTTTAATTGCCAAAGCCCAGGTCAGATCAGCAACCTACAAAATCATCGCTACGACCTTGGTCTTTATCTCAATGCGCTGCGCCAGGTGCTAGGGCCAGATTGGCGACCCACCGAGGTGCACCTCAAGGGGCCACACTGCCAAGCTATGGTGGATTTGGACGATTTTGCGGGCACCACGATGCACTTTTTGCGCCCCTGCAATGCCATCAAAATCCCTCGATCCGCCCTGAGCTTGCCCTACAACCCCAAGGCCAAGGGGACGGATCTCCACAGCCACCCCGACTACGACCGCTTTCAGCAAACGGCCCCCGCCCAAACCTTCTTCGACTCGTTGCAGCAGTGCATTCAGGCCCAGTTGCCCTTCGGCTGTCCTGATATCACCCTGATAGCCTCTGCTTCGGGACTCAGTGTGCGAACCCTGCAACGACACCTAGGCGAAACGGGGCTAACCTACTCCAAATTGGTGGATCAGGTGCGGTTTAACCAAGCCGTGGCGCTGCTTCGGCAATCCGATACCAAACTGTTGGACATTGCCACTGAGCTAGGCTACACCGACCCCGCCAACTTTGGTCGTGCCTTTCGCCGCTGGGCGGGCATGTCCCCCAGAGAATTTCGCGCCACCTATCAACGCCAAGGGTAAACGCCCCTTATACACTGGCCGCGATGACCTGGATGCCCCTGAAAGCAGATACTTCACCGTTGCTGACTCACACCAAATCCTAATCGAATAACCCCGATTCCCAGCCCAGCAAACCGTAGGGGCGAGGTCTCCTCGCCCGCTGATACCGGGGGCAAACAAGTCGGATTTGTATCATACAGGTTAGCCATTAGGCCCAAGGGGTGACCTAGCGGTAAGGCCAGGTTTGGCCTCCACGAGCCAGCGTTCGGCGTCGGGGGCGGCTAGGGGAGGGGTAAGCCAATAGCCCTGGGCCAGTTCGCAGCCTAACCCGTGGAGTTGCTGCCATTGATGCTCGGTTTCTACGCCTTCGGCGACGGCTTCTAGACCCAGGCGGTTGCTGAGGGTAATCAGGGTCTCCACGATGTTGGCGCTGGGGCCATGGGTTTCCATGGTGGTCACAAAGGTGCGGTCAATTTTGAGGGCGCTCACCGGAAGCTGGTGCAGGTAGCTGAGGGAGGAATAGCCCGTCCCGAAGTCGTCGATGGTGAGGCTGAGGCCCAGGTCTCGCAGTTGTTGGAGCCGCACGGCCATGGCCTGAATATTTTGGATCAGCGTACTTTCGGTAATTTCTAGGTTGAGGCAGCAGGGCGATAGGGCTGACTGGGCCAGAATTGTTTGGAGGTGGGGGATCAGATCGTCGCGCCACAGGTCTTGGATGGAAACATTAAAGCTGAGGGTGAGGTGGGCGAGGTAGGGATAGTGGCGCTGCCAGAGGGCCAGTTGTTGCAGCCCCGTCTCCAACACCCAGCGATCTAAGGGAACGATCAGTCCGGTTTCCTCGGCAATGGGAATGAATTCCAGCGGTGACAGCAGCCCCCGCTGGGGATGGTTCCAGCGCACCAGCACCTCGAAGCCACAGATAAGCCCCGTGGCCAGTCGCAGAATGGGCTGATAGTGAAGCACCAGTTCCCGTTGGTCGATGGCTCGCCGCAAATCTTGCTCAAGCTGAAGGCGATCTAGCACCTGTTGTCGCATCGAGTCATCAAATACCACGAAGCAGCCCCGGCCCCGTGCCTTGGCGCGATACATGGCAATGTCGGCATCGCGGAGGGGTTCGGTGGGGTCTTGGTAGTGGGCAAGGCTGGTGACGATGCCCAGGCTGGCGTTGAGAAACACCTCCCGCCCCTGCACCAGAAAGGGTTTTTGGAGTTCCTCTAGCAGTCGCTCCGCCACGGTCTCTACCGCCTGAAAACTATCCACCTCTTCCAGCAACAGCACAAACTCATCGCCCCCCAGCCGAGCGGCCATGTCGCTGGCTCGTACCATTCCCCCCAAGGTGTTGGCCACCGCGACCAAGATGTCGTCTCCGGCCTGGTGGCCTAGGCTGTCGTTGATCACCTTGAAGTGGTCGAGATCTAAAAATAGCACCGCAAACTGGGCCTGGGGATAGCGACAGGATCGCTGGATGGCCAGGTCAAGGCGCTGCTTCAGGAAGGTGCGGTTGGGCAACCCGGTCAGAGCGTCATGGAGGCTGCTGTGGAGGATTTCGGCGGCAGCTTGGTGGCGCTCTTCCTCGGCCCGTTTGCGCTCGGTGATATCGGTGAGGGTGCCGCTCAGGCGTTGGGGCTTGCCGTCGGCATCCCATTCCACCACCTTGCCCCGTTCCATGGCCCAAACCCAGTGCCCCTGCCGATGGCGCAGTCGGATCTCGCTGTCAAAGGTGGGGGTGAGGTTTTCCAGATGGGCGGCGAGGGCGGCGAGGTGTTTGTCGTGGTCGTTGGGGTGGATGAGCTGCCCCCAGGTCTCGCTGCGGGTGAAGTCGAGGGCGGTAGGGGAATAATCCAGCATTTGGATGCAGCGGTCATTCACCCACATCGTGCCGCTTGGGAGGTGCCAGTTCCACAGGCCAATGCCCGATCCTTCGATGGCCAGTTTCAGCAGTTCACGGGTGCGCTCTAGGTCGTCCTGGGCCTGCTGGCGTTCTCGGCGATCCTGGGCGTCGCGCAGTTCCCGCCGCACCGCTTCCCCCAGGCGCGATAGGTTGTCCTTCATTACATAGTCGCAAGCTCCGGCCCGCATGAGTTCCACGGCGGTGGCCTCGCCCACGGTGCCCGACACCACGATAAAGGGAATATCCTGACCGCTCTGCTTCAGCAAATCGAGGGCAGCAGGGGCGCTGAAGTGGGGCAGTTTATAGTCCGATAGCACCACATCCCAGCGTTGGGCCTGGAGGGTTGCGTTAAAGTCATCGGCGGTTTGCACCTGAGCCCAGGTCAAATCCTCAAACCCGGCTCGCTTCAGTTCGCGCCGCAGCAATACGGCGTCGTCATCGGAGTCTTCAACAATTAAGACGCGGAGGGCAGCATCGGCGATGTTCATAAATGGCAGCGGCAACGTTCAGAGGTAGGAACTAACCTGATTAATCTGTGTCCAATACATCCCCAAGCGCTCGACGGCGGCGGTAAATTCGTTTATGGATACAGGCTTGCGCACGTAGC
This sequence comes from Nodosilinea sp., assembly GCA_040396995.1. Lineage (GTDB taxonomy): Bacteria > Cyanobacteriota > Cyanobacteriia > Phormidesmidales > Phormidesmidaceae > Nodosilinea. The sequence goes on from JBBAWV010000001.1 coordinate 79,494, forward strand.
TATTGGCCCCTAGATGGTAACTGTTGACAATATCACTCTCCTCGCTGGAAGAGGTGAGCACGACGACGGGGATGGCCTGCGTGGCCTCGCGGCTGCGAACCTGACGCAGAACCTCCAGACCGTCAACCTTGGGTAGTTTTAGGTCTAAAAGCACGACGCAGGGCAAAGGCGACATGGCCCCTAGCCGTTGCAACGCTTCCTCCCCATTGTGGGCCACAATCACAGGATTGGTGATGTTGCCCCGGCGCAGGGCACGTAGGGTAAGGCGTTCGTCGTCGGGGTTGTCTTCCACGAGCAAAATACTGCGTAGGTCGGTGGTCATGGCCTTGCCTCCGCTGGAGCCGACCACAGGGGTAGGGTAAAGGACAGGGTAGCGCCCTGCTCCACCGTCGCCTCGGCCCAAACCCGCCCCCCGTGGCGATGGATAATCCGCTGTACCGTGGCTAGCCCAATGCCCGTACCGGGGAACTCATCAGTATTGTGGAGACGCTGGAACACGCCAAAAAGCTGGTTGGCGTAGGCCATGTCAAACCCGGCCCCATCGTCTTGCAGAAAATAGACGGTTTCGCCATTCTGCTGGGTTTGGCTAAAGGTGATGTGGGCCTGGGGATGGTGGCTGGTAAATTTCCAGGCATTTTGCACCAGGTTGATGATCACTACCTGCATCAAGGTTTGATCCGCCCAGGCCGTGAGATTCGGCGTTAGGTGGAGGTCAACGCAACGTTCTGGCTCATCCCGCTGAAGTTCCGCCACCTGTTCCTGGACTAAAGCGCTCAGATCCACCCATTGATAGTGCATCGCCGAACGCGACACCCGCGACAGCCGCAGCAGATCATCAATGAGTTGGCCCATCCGCTGAATGTTGTGGCGGATGCGGCGAAAGTAATCCTGCCCCTCCTCGTCCACCCGGTCGCCATAGTCTTCTAGGAGAGCCTGACTAAAGCCATCGATGGCCCGCAAGGGGGCGCGTAAATCGTGGGAGACCGAGTAGGCAAAGGCTTCCAGCTCCCGGTTCGAGGCTTCCAGTTGAGCCGAGGTTTGGCGAAGTTGCTCCTCCGCCAGCTTGGTTTCGGTAATGTCTACCAGGGTGCCGATCATGCGCCAGGGTTGCCCGTCGGCGTCGGTTTCCATCAGGGCGGTGGCCCGCACCCAGCGCAATTCGCCATCCTGTCGCAAAAACCGCAGGGTTTGGGAGGTAGGCTGGGCACCGGAGAGCACCCGCACCAGATCGGCCTCCACCAGGGGCAAATCCTCTCGGTGGAAGGTCCCCAGCCATTCCCCTAGACTGGTGGGAGCGTGGTCTAGGCCATAGATTTGCAACAGCCGATCATCCCAGGTCACGGCCTCAGTTTGGAGGTCAATCGTCCAGGTGCCAATGCGACCAGAGTCTAGGGCCACACTCAATCGCAGGGAGAGATCCTGCATCTGACGTTCTGCCCGTTTGCGCTGGGTAACGTCCTGGGCCGTGCCCGTGAGGTGAGTCACCACGCCTTGATCGTTGCAGAGGGTTTCTCCGCGCACGTTAATCATGACTTCGGTCCCATCGGAGCGCACAATCCTAAATTCCTCATCGTAGGGCTCCTGGGTCGATAGGATCTGCTCTACCACTAGACGATGGCGTTCCCGATCCTCTGGATGAAAACGCTGTTGTAGATCCTCAAAATTGGCTAGGGATGTCTCAACGGGCAGGCCGAAAATGCGGTAGAGCTGATCCGACCAAATAATCCGCTCCGTGGCCAGTTCAAAGGTCCAACTACCCAGGTTGCCGATGCGCTGGGCCTCCCGCAGGTGGGCTTCGCTCCGTTGTAGCTTGGCTTCGGCCTCTTTCAGCCGGGTAATATCCACATGGCATCCCACCATATACAGGGGGTTCCCAGCTTCGTCCCACTCAATCACCCGTCCGGCGCAAATCACCCACACCGTCGATCCATCTTTGTGGTGATAGCGCACCTCGTTGTAGTAGGGCTCTAGGCCGTGGCTGGCGATGTGCCGATCCATACAGGCCAGGGTAGGGGGCAAGTCCTCCGCAAAAATCAGCCGCTGCCAGGTGTCTAGCTCCGTGGGCAGGTTGGCATCGTCATAGCCAAACATCCGCTTCAGGCCGGGGCTCATGTAGTTCGTGCCCTGGGCAAAATCAATATCCCAATAACCCGCCAGAATCGATTCCAGGGTGGTCTCCAACAGATTCAGTTCCACCCGCAGTTGCTCGGTTTGTTGCCGTTCCTGCGCCGCCTGCTGGTGTTCCGTCACATCCGTAAAGTAGAAGGTGAGACCATCGTGGCTGGGGTAGATGCGGTTCTCAAACCAGCGGCCAAACGGGGGATAAAAAAAGGTCGCATTGATGGGACGCTGCTCCGCCATGGCCTGTTGCGCCTGGGCATAGACCGGGTGGTCTACGGCTTCTGGAAATTCTGCCCAAACGTTTTTCCCCCGCAGTTCCGCCAGGGATCGCTGGAGAATTTGCGTCGCCCGTAGGTTGAGATAAACCACTCGGCTCTGAGTATCTAGGGCCAGCACCCCATCGTTAATTCGATCGAGCACGCTGGCCAAAAGATCCTGGGCCTCAACGCCCTGGGAGTTCGGCTGGGGGCCATCCTGATCCTCGCCTCTCACCGAGTTCCCTGGCGAATCATCGATGGCAGCAGCGGGTACGTTTACCATAACTCTAGCCCTGCGTTTTTTTAATCGAACGGCACCCTGCCTCTCCCTGTACATCTTAGAGTGCCCCAATTCCTTCGTTTTAGTCTGTTTTGTCGCTAAAGTTCAGCATTAATTTGTATCCTCAGTAGATCGCAAAGTCCCCGCAGCCCACCCTGACGGGAAGCCAGCTACACCCTCAGCCCCTCGCCCAGGGGGGTGAGGGCTAGATCACGGCAAAAGAGCGTGTTTGTGATCTACTGATCCTCCGTAACGCGCTCCCCGTAGTTTCCCCGCTGTTGATGTCTAGGCTGAACGGTGGACTGGGTTTAGCGCTGGTCTAGGTTTAAAGGGCGTTTATCGATCTGCGGTAGCTTGAATCATCTGCCGATCCCCCCGCCCCCCTCACTGAGGGGGGTAGAAGTCTTCCTTGTTAAGGGGGATTGAGGGGGATCCCCACGTTGGGTCATTCCTCGCTGATCTGGAGTTCGTGGATATTCCAGAATGCGCCGCCGATGGCCGTGTATTGCACCCCTTCCACCGTGTTCCGCACCGCCGCCAGGGAAAGGTTATTAATAAGGTAGATGAAGGGGAGGTATTCCTGGGTGAGTTGCTGGGTTTCTTTGTAGAGTTCAAAGCGGTTTTCCTCGTCGATTTCCTGGGCGGCTTGGATGTAGAGATCGGCGATGCGGCGTTCCCAATCGGCGGCCTGCCATCCTTCTAGGGGCGTTTGGCTGGGGCCAGCCTGTTGGTTAAAGGCATGGAGGGCACCATCCAGCAGCCACACGTTTGCGCCGCCGTTGGGTTCTAGGCCACCCGTCAGGCCCAGGATGCAGGCTTCCCACTCCAGGCTATCGGTGAGGCGATCCACCAGCACGTTGAAGGCGAGGGGTTGGAAGTCTACCTGAATGCCCAAGCGCTCTAGGTCGGTTTTAATTTGGGCTCCGATGGCTTCCCGAATGCGGTTGCCGGAGTTGGTGATCAGGGTGAACCGCACTCGGTTGCTGTCGGGGTCTACTAATTGACCAGAACTATCCAGGGAAAAACCCGCTGAGGTCAGGAGTTTCTGGGCTTTTTCGGGATCGTAGTCGTAGGTACGGATGCCCATTTCTGGGGGAGCAAAGAAGGGGCTAGGGACGGAAATTGGGGAGGTTTGGGGAGATCCTAGTCCTTGAAAAATGTTGTTGATCAGGGTGTTTCGGTCGATGCCGTAGGAAATGGCCTGCCGGAAGGCGATATCGTTAAACCAACGAGATCGGATGGGATCGACCAGGGGTTTGCCGTTGCGGCTCGCCTGATTGAGGTTGAAGAAGAAGAAGTTGGTGCCCAGGTCGGGGCCACCGTTGTAGATGGTGAAATTGCCGCGTTCCTCCTCTTGTTTCAGCAGGGAAAAGAAACTGGGCTGCACCCCAACGGAATCGAGGCCACCGGATCGAAACTGCAAAAAGGCCGTATCCGTAGACGCAACAATTTGCCAGACAACTTGCTCGATGTGAGGCTGAGGATTGCCCGCGTCATCCTTGCGCCAATAGTGGGGATTGCGCTCGAAAATAACGCGCTCGCCGGGGATATATTGCCCTAGGCGATAAGGGCCATTGGTAATAATTTGTTCAGGAGGTGTATCGGTACCCCAGGTGGAGAGAAACAGCGGCGTCCCGTCGGCCCCTGTGGTCTCCACCGATGGTCGCAGGATGTGGGCCGGGATGATTTCGGTCGCCGTGTTGCGCAGAATGGGGGCAAAGGGTTCTGGCAACGAGAACTGCACCCGCCGATCATCTACCGCCGTCACCGTTGGCAGCAAGCCCTGGGTGCCAATGCGGAAGCTATCGCGGCCATTGGTAGGGATATCGGGGTTAAACAGCACCCCGTAGGTGAAGACCACGTCCTCCACCGTTAGCGGTTCCCCATCCGACCACTGCAACCCCTCCCGCAGGGTAAACACAATGGTTTTGCCATCCTCAGAAATGTCCCAGCTTTCCGCCAGGGCCGGAATTACGTCTCCGGTCAAGCCATCGGTGCCCGTCAGCCCCTCAAAGGTCCAGCTAAAAATGTTGGGCGATTCTTGGCTCAAGATCGGGTTAAAGGTTTTGGGATCGCTGAGGGTACTGAGCACCAAGCGGGGAATATTGGCTTCGGCCTTGGCAAATTGCTCCAGGCTGCATCCCCCCAGGGGCAGCATCAGAACGAGGATCAGCAGCGCTACCAGACCGCCCCGCCCCCAACCCCGATGCAACCGGGCTATCTGTAACCAAAATCGGCTCATCCAAGACAGCCGAAACCAGCCCCTAGAGCCCTGCCGAGGAACGTGCCAGCCCAGGATAGACGATTGCGCCATGGAAAATCTCCCCTTTGCCGAAGATAGCCCTCCCAACCCAAGCGGGAAAACCACGATTGCTTCTCAATTACTATACCGACTAGGCACTCTGTCGCCTGAGAACTCTGTCGCCTGAGAACTCTGTCGCCTGAGCACCCCATCGCCTGGGCACAAGACCCCTGATCTCAATCCGAACTGAGGTTAACGAAGGTGTCCGTTCAGTTGCGAAGCATTAACAACCGTTGCTTTTTGTGACAGCTTTTAATTTTGTAGTATTTTATACAGTTTTTCAATTATTTTGATTATTAGAGGGAGCAAGGCCATCTCCCCACCCCTGCTACTCCGCCCAAGCTTACTGAGAGGTTCCGCCATGTCTGCCCAAGATCAAGCCCGTGCGCTCATGATGCGTCATCACCACATGATTAAGAACCGCCAGCAATCCATGCTGCGCCGTACCAACGAAGAAGTGGGACTACCCGGTGAAACCCATGCCTGGAGCGCCATCCAAGGCAAGCCCTCCGCCAATGCCGCCCGCAGCTACGACCGCAGTGGCTCGGCCATGAGCTAGATTTCCCGTTGGTCTATCCATCTTGGCGTTGGTGTTGAATTCGTTGGTCTTGAACCCGTTGCTTGAACCCGTTGGTCGTTAATCCGCCCCCACGGCTGAATATCCCCCGCTAACCTGGCTGGCACAGTCCCCAGGGGCGGGGGTGTTTTGTGGGGGGTGGGATGATGGGGGCTTTGGCCCGCGCAACCAGTAGGTTTCCATGGTGCCTCGGCCCTTTACGGGAATAGTGCCCCTGGGCTCGAGGTGATAGCGATCCTTGAGGCGTTCGTAGGTGCTGGTGGTAACTTGAATGCGGCCCGGTTCCCCCAGCGATTCCATGCGGCTGGCCACGTTCACCGCATCGCCCCAAAGGTCGTAGATAAATTTCTTGGTGCCAATTACCCCGGCCACCACCACCCCAGTGTTGATGCCAACGCGAATACGAATGGGGGCATCTTCGCCCAGATCAAAGCTGTTCACCACATGCTGCATCGCTAGGGCCATTTCGGCAATCGCCTCGGCATGGTCGGGGCGGGGGGTGGGCAGGCCCGCCGCCACCATGTAGGCATCGCCAATGGTTTTGATTTTTTCGAGATCAAACTGCTCCGCGAGGGCGTCAAAGCTAGAGAAAATATCGTTGAGGAGCTGCACTAAGCGAATCGGCGACAGACGGCTCGACAACTGGGTAAAGCCCACGATGTCGGCAAAGAGAATGGTCACCTCGTCAAAGTGCTGGGGTACCGAGGTGCTGGTGTGCATCAACTCGTCGGCGATGGGCTGGGGCAGGATGTTCAGCAGTAGGGTTTCGGCCCGCTGTTGCTCCGCTTGCAGCTTTTTAGAACTCTCCTGAATCTCATCCAGCATGGCGTTCACCCGCTGGCTCAGGTGGCTGAGTTCGTCCTCCCCCTGCACCGCCACCCGCTGGGTTAAATCGTTGGTGCGCCCAATGTGCTCCACGTCCTGGCTGAGGGTGACGACCCGCCGCAAAATTACCCGATCCAGCAGCAGCAAAATGGCCCCCGTGGAAATGATGCAAGCCCCCAACAGCGCTAAGCCAAGGGAACGCTGACTCAGTTGTCCCTGACGATAAATGTCGCGGGGCAAGGTTACGTCCAAGAGCGCTTGGGGTTGGCCATAGATATCGGGCCATAGGGCATAGCCCTTCAGCAGGTTTCGGTCTTGGGCTTGCAACCGAGTCGGAGAGGGGACACGGCCCAGGGTTGGGATTTGGACTCGGTTAGCGACGCGGCGTTCGTCAATCTCGGCCATCATGGGCCCTAGCAAAACCTGAAGGTCGGCATTTAGGGATCCACTGCCCCCTGGGTTCCCCAGTTCGCCAACATCAGGATGAACGGTGAGGCTAACCTGGGTACGGCGCGAGAGATCCGCCACCATCGCCTGATTCATGTAGCGCCCCATCAGCATGGCTCCCCTTGGTGGGCCAGTGGCATCGCTCCGCAAAATTGGCTCTACCACCGTGAGCATGAGTTGTTCATCCACGCGCATCAACCCCTGATGGTGATAGGCCACATGGGGAAACCGGAGCAGTGGACTATCGGCCTCCAGTTGGGCCAGAACGTCGGGAGGAACCGGAGCAAACTCGCCCCTCTCCAGGTCGTAGGCGTTGCTATAGATCACCTCGCCCTCGGTGTTCACCAGCACCAACACATTCAACCGCAGACTTTCAAAGGCATATTTCTGAAAGTTGGAAGCCACGTAGGTGGCGTTGCCGTCTCGAATAAATTGATAGGTGTCATCCCAGGCGGCCCAGTCCTCTGTCAGGCTATGCAACTGGTTGAGATCGCTGATCAGGGCTTCCTCCACCCGCTGCACATTGCGCTGGGCGTCCTCTTGTTCGAGGCGGTGATAGCTGCGCTGCAAAACCACAGATAGACTGGCGTAGACAAGCACCAGAAACCCCAGCAGGGGAACCGTCGTCAACAGCAGCGTTTTATGGCGTAGGTTCATTAGTCAACGCAAGCTTGGAGCAAGCTGGGGGAGGTTCCCTAAGAATCCAGTAAGAACAAACCAGAGGACTCCCCTGTAGCCTACTGTGTGACTACCCAATCCGGCGAGGAAAATCCGGATAATCTAGGGCCAAAGGACGATAGGTGAGGGCAACCGAACCAAGATTCGCAGTACCACTACAAAAACAAAAACGCAACATAGCTTTACATTCTGTAACTATTGCGTTACATTGGTACACATACAAAGCAAGCGCACCTTCGCCATCGTGCAAATCTCGGTTCATCGGCGGTGCTTTTGCCCATGAACATTAACCTTCTAGGAGGTCTTCCATGTTTGCCATTCTGATTTCTCTCTTCGTCGTCGGTTGGGTTGCGGTTGCGCTAATCGGCACCCAAGCCTACTTCCGGGGCGAACAAACCAAGCCCATCCACGAGCGTAACTGGAACTCCAAGTCCTTCGAGCAACTGGCCCAGAGCGTGACTGGCCAAGCCACGGATTTCTCCGACCGCGTGCCTGCCTACTCTGGCGATGCCTACTCCAGCGGCAACCTGAGCTAGGTCTGGTATCCCAACCTAAAAAATCTCTGTTCTGACTCAACTCTCCTCTTTCTCTAGGGATTGTCTCCCAACAGTGAATGAACGACCCGGCCTCCGCTGGGTCTTTTTTTTAGGCCTCCTGTTTTTGCGACGGCCTGTTTTTTAGGCGTTCCGTTTTTCAGACTTCTCGTTTGATGAGGATGACACTTTTTTAGGCATTCTTTTTTTTAGATGTTCTGTTTTTTAGACTTCTTTTTAGACTTCCCGTTCAACGAGAATGATGTTTTCGGTGATGCTTTCAAAGGTGTCGTCGTGGCTGATAACGAACAGTTGTTTGAAGGATTTAATCCGGCTGATGGCTTCCGCAAGGCCCTGACGACGGGGTTTGTCCATGTTGGTGGTGGGTTCGTCAAAAAAGGCGATGTCGATGTCGGCCAGCACCTTCAGCAGGGCAAGGCGAACGGCGAGGGCCGCACACATTTGTTCGCCGCCAGAGAGGTTGATAAATCGCCGCTGGTGGGGGCCATCTTGCACCAGAATGTCGTAGTCGCGAGTCCATTCTAGGGCCACGTCAGGACGGTTGAGTAATTCCCGAAACAGCCGATCTGCCTGCACCGAAATACTGCGAACATACTGCTCGGTAATGCGGGGGCCAGCATCTTTGTAAGCACTGCGGGCAAAGTTAACGAAGCGCTTGATTTTTTCCTTGGCCTTGAGTTCGGCCTGGGCGGCGTCGCGTTTTTCGGCCAGGGTGGCGAGGCCCGCCAGTTGTTGATCCAAATCCGCAAGGCGTTGGCGCTGCTGGGGGAGGCTACCCGCCAGTTGGTCGGCCTCGGTTTTGAGGGTGGCGTAGCGAGTTTCTAGGGCTTCGGCCTGGGCGGGGTCGTAGGTGGCGATGGCCTCGGCGTAGCGGGTTTCGAGATCAAGGCGCTGGGCTTCGAGTTGCTCCAAATCGGTTTCGGTGGTGCCCAGTTCTCGTTTTAGGGCGGCGCATTGGTTGGCCTGGTCGCGGTTGCGGAGGTATTGCTCGTAGGGGGCTTGGTAGGTGCTGCGCTGGGCCTGCTGGGCGGCAATGTCGGCCTCAAGGGATTGAAACGCCTCCAGTTGCGCGGTGAGGTCGGCCATTTGCTGGGTGATGGCTTGCTGCTGGGCGGTCAATTCAGCACAGGTTTTCTCTACTTTGGCCCGGTCTTGCAGGGTGCGTTGCAAAATAGCCTGCTTCTGGCGAGGATGGCCGAGGGCTTCCAGCGCTTTAGCGAGGTCTTGCAGGGCGGACTCCACCGTGACCCGTTGTTCTAGCTGCTGGGTGAGGGCGGCGATCTGCTCGGTCAACGTAACCTGTTCTCGCTGAAGCTGGTCAGCCTGGGCGCGAAGGGCGTCTTCTTGATCCAGTTCAGCCCGCCAACCGTAGCGCTTTTGCAAATCGCTGGTCAGACCTTTCAGGTTGTTTTGAAGGCTGGCTTCGTCGGTTTGGTCGGCTAAATCTTGCAGAATGCTATCCAGGGCAGACAGCAGTTCCCCATGGAGATCCGAGGCGTTTTGCAGAGCCGTTTGCAGCTTTTGGACGACTTCCCCAGAAATCAGCGGCACACTGCGAACAAGCGTCTCAAATTCTGCCAAAATCTCCTGAATATCCCCCGCCTGGGCCTGTTGCTGCTGGCGGCTGTGGGCCACAAGGGTTTGAATATCCGCCTCGAACTGGCGGGCGGCGGCAAGACGGCTGAGCTGTTGCTGAAGGCGATCCCGCTGTTCTTCCAGTTTGGCGATGTCCTGAACCGCAGGCCGAAGCTGGGCCAATCGTGCTTGGGCTTGGACGACTTGACGCTGCTGCTGTTCCAAGCGCTTTTGCTGCTGTTGAAGCCCCTGGATCTGCACCTCCACCGCCTGAAGCTGATCCCGCTGAGCCTGGTAGTCTCGCTGCTGGACTTCGATCTGCTCTTGCTGGGCCACCAGGGGCTTTAGGGATTCCACCTCACGGGCGGTTTGCTCCAGGGCTTCGATCTGGGTTTGCCAGCGGGCTAGTTCTGCCTGTTTTTGGCCGTAGGTAGTTTGCAGGGTTTGGTAGCGGCGTTGTAGGGTTTGGCGCTGGCCTTGGCGCTGGTTCAGTTCCACTAGGGCTTTTTCAGCAGCTTGATAACCCTCGTAGGCCGCACGGTTGGCCGTACAAATCTCCACCGCCTGCTGAGCCTGCTGCACCAATCCCTGAAGCCGAGCCAACTCCTTTTCCTTGGCCTGCCGCTGGAGGGCGAGGGTTTGGCGCTGCTGACTAAGGGTTTGCACCTGCTGGGCCTGGGCCTTCACCGCATCCCGTTTAGCCTGGAGAGCCTGGAGATCCGCATGGAGCCCCATCAAGCGCTGCTCGGCGGTTTGGATGTCCTGGGTCAACCCCTGCTGACGTTGGGCCAATTCCTCCCACAGGGTTAGCGACTCTTCGTACTGCTCAATCTGGCGCTTCACCTGATCGATTTGATCCTCGGCGTAGCGGCGCAGGGTGTTCATTTGTTTGTAGGCCTGCTTATACTCCTCCACCTTGAGGATGGCGTCGAAGACGGCCTTGCGCTGCTCGGCGGTTTGCAGAAAGTCTGCCGTGAAGGTGCCTTGAGGGACGCCCACAGTCCGCGCAAATAACTGGGGCAGGTTCGTCGTCGGGCTCACCCCCAAATGCTGCCGCAGCCAGGGCAACACCTCGTCCTTAATGCGCGTGTAGGGCAGGCGCTCGTTGATCTGAGGGTCGAACAGGAGATAGCCCTTTTGGGTGCAGCGCTGCACCGAGTAGGTGCGGTTGTCGAAGTTCGACACGAAGGACACCGTCACTTGGGCGCTACTGCTGCCGTTGCGAATCAGGTCTTCCTTGGCATAGTCGCCCTGGTAGTTGAATAAAGCCCAGGCGATGGCCTCCAAAATGCTGGTTTTTCCGGCCCCGTTTTCGCCGCAGATAGCGTTGGTGCCCGGTTGAAACTCAAAGAACCGATCTTGGTGGGCTTTGAAATTTTGGAGGCTGACGGACAAAATCTGCATGGCGCTGTGGGGACTGGGTTTAGCTCGCTTTCACCAGAAACTTTTCAGGGATTTCGGTGTGTTGGCTGACAATTTGGCGGAATTCTTCGCCATCGATGGTTTCCCGTTCCATCAGTAGGTCTACCAGGTTGTCCATCAGCACGCGGTTGTCGCGTAATACCTGACGGGCACGGTCGAGGCAGGTGAGGGCAATTTCGCGCACCTTGGCGTCGATTTTGCTGGCCATTTCCTCGGAGACTTCGCTGCGGGGCATCAGGTTGCGGCCTAGGAAAACCTGGTTATCCATGCTTTCGAGGGCGACGGGGCCGAGGTCGGTCATGCCGTAGAGGGTCACCATTTGGCGGGCCAGGTTGGTGACTTGCTGGATGTCGCCGCTGGCTCCGGTGGAAGTTTCGTCGTCGCCAAACACTTCGGCTTCGGCGGCAAAGCCCCCCAGGGCCACGGTGATGCGGTCGATAATCCAGTTGCGGGTGTAGAGGCCGCTGTCGATGATGTCTTCGTTGGGGAGGGATTGGGTGAAGCCCTCGATGCCGCCGGAGCGGGGGATGATCGTCACCTTGTTTAGCTCGTCGGAGTGGGTGAGCAGGGTGGTGAGTAGGGCGTGGCCGACTTCGTGGTAGGCGGTCATGCGTTTGCGGCTGCTATCCAGCAGGGGGGTGAGGCTAAGGCCGATGGTGATGCGGTCGATGGCGTCCTCAATTTCCTGCATGGTGACGGCCTCCTTGCGGCGGCGGGCGGTGAGGATGGCGGCTTCGTTGAGCAGGTTGGCCAGTTCGGCCCCGGAGAACCCAGGGGTGCGGCGGGCAACGGCTTCTAGGGACACCTCCGGCTCAATTTTTTTGTTGCGGGCATGAACTTCCAAAATCGACAGCCGCCCTTTGTAGGTGGGCAAGTCCACAATCACCTGACGGTCGAAGCGTCCGGGCCGCAGCAGGGCCGTATCCAGCACATCCACGCGGTTGGTGGCGGCGATCACGATGATGCCGCTGTTGCCCTCAAAGCCGTCCATTTCGGTGAGGAGTTGGTTGAGGGTTTGTTCGCGTTCGTCGTTGCCGCCGCCAATGCCTGCCCCCCGCTGGCGACCCACGGCATCAATTTCGTCGATGAACACAATGCAGGGGGCATTGTCCTTGGCCTTGCGGAACAGGTCGCGTACGCGGGACGCACCTACCCCCACAAACATTTCCACGAATTCTGAACCGGAAATGCTGAAGAAGGGAACCCCCGCCTCTCCAGCAATCGCCTTGGCTAAAAGGGTTTTCCCGGTGCCCGGTTGGCCAATCAGCAGCACGCCCTTAGGAATGCGTGCCCCAATGGCCGTAAACTTTTCGGGACTTTTGAGGAAGGACACCACCTCTTGCAGTTCTTCCTTGGCTTCTTCGATTCCGGCCACATCGTCGAACACGACCCCGGTTTTGGCCTCCATCTGGAAGCGAGCTTTGGAACGACCAAAGTTCATGGCGTTTCCGGCCCCGGCGGCTCCCCGGCGCAGCAGCATCAGCAGGCCCAAAATCAAAATCAGCGCCAGCAGAGAGTTCGTCGCCAACCAAGCCAGGGCCGAACTGCCGCTGGTGTCGCGGATGTTCACATCTACCTGATTCTCGCGCAGGGTGCGGATCAGTTCCGGGTTGTTTTCCCCCGGAAATAACAGCACCTCATGGGGGGGCTGATCCTCGGCATCGGTTTCGAGGGTGACGTAGGCGATGCCACGGGTTTCGTCCAGCTCAACGCTTTCCACCAAACCTTCATTGATGTTGCTCAAGAACGCGCCGTAGGACATCTGCTCCTCCTCGGCGGGGGCTTGAGCGAGGGCAGCGGGCAGCGGCATGAGGCTTTGTAGCAGCAGCCAACCTACCGTGAAGGCCCCCGTGGCCTTGGTGCGCAGGGAAGAACGACGACGAGCAGAGCGGGACTGACCAGAAAAGCGCATGGGCATAGGGCGATATCAACAAGCAACAACCCAGGCCCATGACTAGGAGAGCCTGGGGGCTGTGTTCTAGTCTAACCTCCTCGCCCAGAAATCGGATTCTTAAGGATGTTCACAGAGAACTTGCCGCTTTCAGAGCCAGCGTTTAGCATGGCTTCAATCATTTTTTGAAACCTTTTTACTACTAGCTACCCCTAGGGAGGTGCAGCCGTTCGGTTGGGCCTAGTTTGGGCATCCATGAGGTTGGCAGAGTCTTGAATAGGATGGGTTAGGCAAAGCCGTAACAGGTCAAAGCCTTGGCCAGCATGGGTTACGCTCCGCTCATTCACCCTACGAGGTCTGTCTTGCCCAAACATCCTAGGAACCAACCCCGAATAACCAATAACCAATAACCAATAACCACCCCCCATAACAAACCCCGTTGAGTTCCCGTTTTCACCATGTCCTACAGCTTTGATATCATTGGTGTTGCTCCGGTGCTGGAGTTTTTCACCCATCAGCAGCGGATGGAAACCAAACCCCAGCGCAGCCAAGCCTTTCTGGGCAGTCCCATCTGCACCTTGGATGCCTTCATTAGCGCCACGGAGGCCGTTCACCGCAAGCCTGACTGGGATTGGGACGAGATTGTCGGCAAAATTGTGGAGTTTTGGCTGCACCAAGAAGACGACGTGCGCCACTGGAAGCAGCAGTTTGAATCCACCCAAGGACAGGACAAGCTGCTGGTGGGGCGTGTGGTCAACTACACCTCCCTGCGCCAGGAGTTTGAGGGGCTGTTTGAAGGCTAACGGGCGGCGAACTGGGCGAGATCGTGCCAGAATATAGGCTAACTTGCGCGTCTAGTCTTCCAGGGCACCCTTGATCAGGCTACTTCTTAAGATCCAAGAACTGTTCCTCCGCTGGTGGGGCGACTTCACCCTGCAAACCCGGCTGATGGCGGGGGCGACGTTGGTGGTGTCGCTAATTACCAGCGGCCTCACCTTTTGGGCGGTGAACACGATTCAGTACGATGCGCGACTGAACGATACCCGCTTTGCTAGGGACTTGGGCCTGCTGCTGGCGGCGAATGTGGCCCCCCTAGTGAACGAAACCGACCGCACGGAACTGGCCCGCTTCTCCTACAGTTTCTACCAAAGCACCTCTAGCGTGCGGTATATGCTCTATGCCGACGAGAACGGCGACATTTTCTTTGGTATTCCCTTCTCGGAAGCGGCGGTGCAGAACTCCCTCACCCTGCGGCGGCGGATGCAGTTGCCAGAGGGCTATGCCGAAACCACCGACCGTCCCCTGGTGCGCCAGCATTTGACCCCCGCCGGGGAAGTGACCGATGTGTTTGTGCCCCTGAACTACAACGGCAAGCATTTGGGCGTGTTGGCCATGGGCATTAACCCCAACCCCACGGTGGTCGCCTCGTCCCACCTGACGCGGGATGTCACCATTGCGGTGTTTGTCTCCATTTGGGTGATGGTGATTTTGGGGGCGGTGTTCAACGCGCTCACCATTACCCAGCCCATCAAAGAACTGCTGCTGGGGGTGAAAAACATCGCCGCCGGAAACTTTAAGCAGCGGATTGACCTACCCCTGGGCGGCGAACTGGGCGAACTGATCTACAGCTTCAACGACATGGCCGAGCGTCTAGAGCGCTATGAAGAGCAAAATATCGAAGAGCTCACTGCCGAAAAGGCCAAGCTCGAAACCCTGGTGTCCACCATTGCCGATGGGGCGATTTTGCTGGACAGCGACATGCACGCCGTGCTGGTGAACCCCACTGCCCGCCGCCTATTTGGCTGGGAGAACCAAACCCTGGATGGCGAAAATATTCTCGAACACCTGCCCAGCCCCGTGCGGGTGCAGCTCACTCGGCCCCTGTTCCAAGCCGTCCAGGGCGAGGCCGAGGCCATGGAATTCCGCATTCCCCTGACGGAACCCAGCCACCGTACCCTGCGGATTCTCTTAAATACGGTGCTGGATCAGGCTAAGGAAAACGTGAAGGGGCTGGCGATTACGGTGCAGGACATCACCCGCGAAGCTGCCCTCAACGAGGCCAAGGCTCAGTTCATCAGCAACGTCTCCCACGAACTGCGGACGCCGCTGTTCAACATCAAATCCTTCATCGAAACCCTGCACGAGTACGGCGAAGACCTGAGCGAAACCGAGCGCAAGGAATTTCTCGAAACCGCCAACCACGAAACCGACCGACTCACTCGCCTGGTCAACGATGTGCTCGACCTGTCGCGACTGGAATCGAGCCGTCAGTACGTCATCGACGCTGTGGATATCGTGCAGCCCATCGAGCAAACCCTCCGCACCCACCGCCTCCACGCCAGGGACAAGCAGATTGAGTTGTTGCAAGATATTGAACCGAATCTGCCCCCGGTGCTGGGCAACTACGATCTACTGCTACAAGTATTCACCAACCTGGTGGGGAACGCCCTGAAATTCACCGAACCCGGTGGCCAAGTCACCCTCCGCGCCCGCCGTGTGCCCTGCCAAACCAAGGACGGTAGCCCCGATGAGACCCAAGCTGACTGCATCCGGGTAGAAGTGGCTGATACCGGAATCGGCATTGCCCCCGAAGACCAGCAGGCCATTTTCGACCGCTTCTTCCGCGTCGAAAACCGCGTCCATACCTTAGAGGGAACCGGGCTAGGGCTGTCCATCGTCAAAAACATCATTGAGAAGCACAACAGCCAGGTTCACCTAGAAAGTGAGGTTGGCGTCGGTACGACCTTCTGGTTCGACCTCGCCATTCAGCCGTCAGTCGATGACACGCCCAGCCCATCCGATCCATCCCTGGTTGCTGTCGCTGATTCCGCTCCTGCGACCCAAACGGTTCTCAGCGCCAATTAGTTCCCTGTTGCCATCTAGCTATGCCCCCATCGTCTTCCTCCCCGACCCCAGCGGTCTTGTCCTCTGAGGCTTCTGGGGCCACGTCGCCCGCAGTTCAGCCCTCCCCCGAACAGGATAGCCATGGGGATCACCTACATCATCATTCCCACGGGCACCATCACCACGGGCATTCCCATGGGCACGAGGGCCATAGCCACGTCCATGGCGCGATTGACCCTGAAATTGCCGCCTCAGAGCAGGGCCTTTGGGCGGTGACATGGTCGCTGGTGGGGCTGGTGATTACGGCGGTGCTTCAGGCGGGGGTGTTCTGGCTTTCTGGCAGCGTGGCCCTGCTGGCGGATCTCATCCACAACGTTGGTGATGCCCTAACGGCCCTGCCCCTGGGGGTGGCGTTTTTGATTTCCCGTCGCCCACCCACCGAGCGCTTTGCCTACGGCTTTGGGCGGCTAGAAGACTTGGCGGGATTGGCCATCGTGGGGGTGGTGCTGGCTAGTGCGCTAATTACCGCCTACGAATCCATCGAACGCTTTTACCACCCCGAACCCCTCAGCCACTTGGGAGCCTTGGCGGCGGCGGCCTTGGTGGGATTTGTCGGCAATGAATTAGTGGCCCTATTTCGGATGCAGGTGGGCCGACGGATCAACAGTGCTGCCCTCATTGCTGATGGCCAACACGCCATGGCCGATGGGCTGGTGAGTTTGGCGGTGTTGATCAGCGCCCTTGGGGTAAGCCTGGGTTACGCCTGGGCTGATCCGGTGATTGGCCTGGTGATCACCGCCGTGCTGCTGAAGATTGTCTGGGAGTCGGGCCAAACCGTGTTTACTCGCCTGCTGGATGGGGTGGAGCCAGAATTTTTGGAAGCGGTGGATCACGCCCTGGAGCATGTCCCCGCAGCGCAGACCACCGAAAACCTCAAAGCCCGCTGGTTGGGCCATCGGCTGTATGTGGAGTTAGACGTGGCCCTTGCCCCCGAATTATCCCTAGCCGCTAGCCAAGCCGTCCTCACCGAGGTCGAAACCGCCCTGAAGCAGCATCTTCCTTACCTAGGTTGGGTTAGGGTGCGCGGCATTCCGGCAACCCCCGATCAACCCTCCCCGAATCGGTTGGACAGTGGCACACTAGAAACCGACGCCCCTGTTTAGAAGGATCTGTAATGGCCATTGACGATTCCCTGCTAGAGCTGATTTTTAGCGGTGCTAACCTGTTTGTGCTGCCCTTTTGGACGCTGATGGTGCTGGTGCCCAACGCTAAACTCACCCGCACGCTTATGGCTTCCCTGTGGCCCGTAGCGGCTTTGGCGAGTTTGTACCTGTTCCTGTTTGTGGCTAGCTTTGGCAACGTGGAGGGCATCGAAGCCTTTTCCGATCCCAACCTGAAGTTAGCGGACTTGGCCAACCTTTTCGCCATCCCCTTCGTCACGGCTACGGGCTGGGTGCATTACCTGGCGTTTGACCTGTTTGTGGGTCGCTGGATTTACCTGCAAGGTCAGGAAACCGGGGTCTTCACCCGCCACTCCCTCGCCCTTACCCTGTTTGCGGGGCCGATGGGGCTGTTGTCTCACCTCGTTACGACGGCTATCTGGCAGCGGCTAGCTAAACCAACCCCAAACGCCCCCAGCATTGATGCCCCTGATGCTTCCGCCTAAGCCTTGCCTCAGCGCTTCAGCGGTAAGCAAATTACAATTCCCGGTTAGGATTCTTGATCCACAACCTTTAGGGCAAAGGCGGCTAGGGTCAGGCTAAGGCGTGCCCGCTCGATATCTGAGAGGTTTTGCCAGTCGGCTTGGGGGATGGATTGCAGGTTGAGATCGAGGATTTCGCTATGGCCATCCCGAAGAGAGTAGACCAGGGGGCGAGCTAACACGGCCAAATCTCCGGCATCCCAGGTGGGTAGAACGGCTTGGGCACAGGCTACGAGGCGATCTAGGTAGGTTTGACGGTTGGCTTCTAGGGTGGCCACCGCTGTGGCTAGGGTGTGAAGCAGATCGTCGGATAGGGAAATCTGAAGTTGGGTTTTCAGACGTTGGATGATGGTGGCTACTCTAGGGGCCGAGGCGTTGGCCCACTGGCTGGTCATCTGGGCCGAAAACCGCTGCCAGCCTTCCGCCAGGGCCGATTCAATCAATGGGTCGTCGTCCCCTAGGGGATCATCGGCAAAGTAGGCTTCTGAGTCTTCGTGATGGGGCAGCCAAGGGTAGATTGGCGGCGGGCTGACCAGGGCCGAAAGGAGGTCGGCCTTGGCCTGGTCGAGGATCTGGAAATCGGAGTGGGAAGACGACATGGGCGAGGTCATAGCTCTACAGGGAAGATGCACAGGACAGTGATGGATCTTGGTAAAGACTACAGTACCGTCAGCAGCCATTCCGTATCCTATCCTCACTCGGTGTGCCTTCCAGGGTGAATTCCATCAGTTGGCCCTCAGGGCTACCAAAGCGTAGGGCGGTGCCTAGGGCGAGGGGAATTTCTGCCCGATGAACATGCTGCCAAGCGGAGCCATCGAAATAGTAGGATCCAAATCGGGATCGATCCCGTAGGTAGTAGGTGGGTTGCTCAGGATTGGGTCCTAGGCCATTACGGCAGAAAATTTCCGCATGTTGGCCGGATACCCAGGGCTCTGGGATGACCAAATCATTGTCTGGTAGACGCCCCACCCGCAGCAGCCCGCCGCCCATGCGCCAGATCCGGTTGGGATGGTCGGCGCAGCGCATTACTGGGGTTGGGGCATGGGGGAGATCTTGACCAGGCAGTTGGGTCACCGCTGGGTCAATGGGGTGCAGGAGGGTGCCCTCAAACTGGGGATGCTGGTAGAGCACGGGCAGCGTCCAAGCCGGATGGTTAAACCGATAGACGGTGAGTAGGTGTTGGCGGGCGGTGGCCATGGCCTGGGCCACACATTGCCGCTGGGCAAGACTCTGGGCCAACACCTGGATAAAACTCAACGCCTCCTCATCGGCAATGGAATCGCGCATGGCGAGCACCGCTGGTACTCCGTGGTGTAGCAACACCTCCGCCAAGCTACTGCGTGGAATCACTTGGCTTTGGCGTTGATCGGGCTGTGCCCCCCAGCAGGTATTAAACACCGCTAGCCGCAGACGACAGCGGGCCAACACCTGGGCCAACTCCATGCCGCTGAGGGTCATCTCTGGGCTCAAAAACAGCAGCCCCCCATCCGGGGCCGGAACCCCATGCCCTGCGTAGAAAAAGACATTGAACTGGCCCTGCTCTAGGGTGGAGACCAGGGTTTTGGTGTCGGGTTCCACCAGGGTACTCACCTGGCAAGGCACCGCCGAGGGGGACGATCCAATCCGCGAGGCACTCTGTTCTAGCAGGTGCTTGAGGACAGCCGCCTCCTGGGCCAGTTGCAGCGTCGCCGCCGATACCCCCCCCCGGCCCACCGCCTCCTGACCCAGCACCAACAAAATTCGCAGCGATGAATTAAGGGCAAGTGGCGGCAGGGTATCGACGGCGCTGGTGGTGCGGCTAAATAAAATCTGCGGCCCTAGAGACACCGCCGGACGACCGGGCTCTGGCTGCATAATTTCCCAGGGCAGGCTAATTAGTTCTGGAGCCCGAATTTCGAGCTGAAGGTGCAGGGGACAGCCTAGGCCCATGGCCATACCCAAACTGCGTTCTAGGGTAGATCGCAGGGGGCCATCGAACAACCAGTTCCACAGACTGACCCCTAGCCCCTGCATCAGCCGTCCGGTTTGCCCTCCTGTCTCCAGGGGTGGCCCCACCTGATCTAGCAGGGCATCAAGGTCAAACTGGGGCACGTAGGTTGAGGGGACGTGGGGCACCAGGGGCAGGCCGCGCAGGGAGAAAAAATCCTGCCATCTGGCCCATAGTTGAGACATGGCCTCATCCCATACCCGGTCGTGGTGGGCGTAGCCATCGGGGAAGGGGCTATTGAGCACCCAAATGGCATAGTGGTTGGCATCCGCCTTGGTCAGTCGATCTAGGGCAAGGCGTAGGGTCAACGCTGGGGAAGGGGACATAGGGCAGGGCAACAAACCAGGACAGGGCAGGGTTCCCAGGCGCAACCGATGCCCCAACCGACCCGCGTCCCAGGCACACAAGCGGCTCCGACAACGCGGCGGGCTAGGGACTGGAACAGGTTCCTCGCTGGCTAGGCGTGATGCCATCGAGGGGCGTGGCGTTGGTCGCCAGGGCCAGGGCACTTACCCAACCCTGCCGACCAGGCTGAGCCAATGGCACCACAGGGTTACCGGAGGGCAAGGGCGCTGTGCCTGGGAGAGCATCCGCACTCTGGGGGGATCGGGCCGGAGAGGATCCGGCGGGAATTGAGCAAACCTGAAGATACACCCACTGGGGTTGATCGGACAGGTCGCGCCGATCGACCACCTTAAGAATACTGCCTACGGGAAGGGTGGGCAGGTTGTTGGGAGTCGCTGCGCCCAGGGATGGGGCCAAACCCAAGGGATCGGGCTGGCTAGAGTTGGCCCAGGCCACCGACCGCTGCCAGAAGGAGCCCACGGCAATATCCACCGTAGTAGAGGCTAGGGGCAGAAGCGCCTGCGCCCCAATCTCCTGAGGCCAGGGGGGGAGAGGAGCCAGGAGATTGGGTGGGGTTTGCCAGCGGCGGTAGGCCCATCCCGCCCCTGCCAACAGCGCTAAGGTGGGTAAGGCTCCCGCCAGCAGGGCTTTCCAGGGAAAGGAACGCGCCTTGGGGCGGGCCTCGACTGGGGCGGCGGCATTAGCCAAAGGGACGGGGGTGAGTGGGCCAGCATCCGCCGGGACGGGGGTTATGGTGGTCGTTGGCGGTGCCTCGGAAGGGTCTGCGCTAGACCTGGGAGGAAGCACAGTCGCCGCCACAGACGACCGTTGGGCAGCGGCGGGGAGAGGCTGGGCTTGGAACGATTGGGGAGTAAACCGCATCAGCCCCACGGTAACGTTATCGTGGCCATTGAGCTGGTTGGCCCACTGAATGAGCGTTTGGATGGCGGGCGTGAGGGGGGCCACTTGCCCAACCAGGGGGGCCACGGTGTGAGGCCAGAGCATATCCACCCGGTCATAGTCGCTGAGGCCATCGGAGCAAAGCAGCAGCAGGCAGGGATCATCGATTAAAAAGTGCTGCACTGTGGGGTGGAGGTAGGCTGAATCATTAATGCCGAGAGCCTGCACCAGAGCTCCGCCTCCGGTCATGTGGATGGCCTCTGGGTAGAGGGCATAGCCCAGGCGCACCTCGCGGGAGGCAACATCATCATCCAGGGTGATTTGGTAGGCGGTGCGGGCGCTCACCCGATAGGCCCGACTATCCCCTAGGTGGGTCACAGAAACGTAGGGAAAATGTACCAGGGCCAGCACGGCTGTGGTGCCCATGCGGGCGCGGGCCGAGCGATGTTCGTCGTTATTGCGGTCGGCAATGTTGGTGTTCACTTGTGCCATGGCCTGCTTGAGCCACTGGGCCACGGTGCCGGGGCTGAGGGTCTGCTGCTGGACGAGGGACTGAAGTGCCTCTGTGAGGGTTTGGATTGCGATTTGGGAGGCTACATTGCCGTGGTCGTGGCCACCAATGCCATCACAGACCAGCAGTAGGGGTAGGGCTTCCTGGGCCTGCCATTGCCCCACAAGTACCTGTTTTTGGGCCTGCCGATGGGGAAAACAGGCATCTTCGTTGCGGTCGCGGGCTGGCCCCTGGTCGGTATCGGCATCCCACTCCACGGTCACGGTTAGACCCATGGCTAGGGTTTGAATCGCCTGCTCTAGCTCCGCCAGCAGGGCCGTGGACGAGGCAAATTGCCCCCGCGACAGGGCGGTTGTGAGCCAGCCGAGATAATCCCGAATGGCGGGCTGAGCTTGGGCCACCCAGGACTGCCAGCGATGGCCAAGGTTGGCTAGGGTGGGAGCCTGGGGCGGATCGACCACCAACCGAGTGACCCGCAGCAGGGATTGATCCACCCGCAGGGTCTCTGGGGACAGCAGCGTAGAGGCCACCTTCTCCCCGGCCAAGGCGGGCCACAGCAGCGCCATCTGCCGCAGCCAGTCCAGTTGTTGCAAGGCGGTTCCCTCGGCCCAGGCTTGGCTAATCGGCGGCAACACCTTTACCTGGATGGCCTCCGACGCCGAGGGAGGAAGGGTAATGGCCAAGGGAGCGGCATCCAGCAGCAGCACGTCGACCCCTAATCCGCTGATGGTAGTACTGAGGTAATCGTAGGGGCGTGGAATGTGCTGGATGAGGCTCGACAGATGCAGATAGGGAAGCACCGCCGGGGGAATGGGATCCACCGGGGTGATGGGCTCCTCCGGGTGGGTATCGATCCACACGGGGTGCTTCCATACTAGGTAGCGCTCGGCAATGGGGCGACCGGACGGAGGCGTAGTGCCATGATCCCACGGTGCCCCTTCGCTCACCGCCAACAGCAGGCGATAGGGCAGGGGGGTGTTGCAGGTAGGGCAACGACCCAAAGGCTGGGTTACCCAGGCGCGGCAGGTCGGATTGGTACAGTGAATCACTATCCGCTCAGGCTGTAGAGAACTGAGATCATCCTATCGACCCCCTGATGGCCTATGGTCTTGTCCTAGCCCCTGTTCTGGGGAAAACCGCTGACGGTCGGTCTACTGGTCGTTGGCGACCACCTGGGGCAGACCCATGCTGTAGTTCAGGGCACGGCTCTTGAGGTTGTAGCTAATTTGGCCCGTTTTCAGCAAGTCTTTGATGAAATATTCTAAATCGGAGCCAATCCGGCGCAGGTTATAGTCGGTGAGGTCTTCGCCCTCGGCAGCGTCCACGAGACGATCAAACTCCCGATAGACGGCCTTGACGGCCTCCTCCGGCCAGTTGAACTCATTGTCAGGATCAATATCCAGGGTGAGGCGATCTTCGCTGGGCACCAGGGCGTTGTTCTCAACAACGGCGGTATAGATGTGTACGTGGCGCGTGGTGGACTTCAGCATCATGGTCAGACGGTGCCTCTGAAAGGGTGCATGGCTGTACGTATTTAAGCCTACCCGATCCGCTGTGCTAATCCCAATTCTTCGCCCAGAGCCCGTGCCCATGGGTGGCAACGACAGGGATTACTAGGTAGCAACGGCAGGAACTATAGGCCGCAGTAGTATTCCCCCCAGCGCAAATCGCGGGCCGCGTCTATATCCACACAGGTGAACCCAGTCACTTGGCCATTGATCAGCCCATAAATATAGTTGCTTTCGATAAGCATGAGACGCCTTAAACGGCTACATCCCCTGTAAATCAGGCCCACGACTGTCTCAACGTTAGTCGAAATGACGATATCGTGCCAGCCCGATGCATCGGAGGCATAGCGCACCGCCCTAAGAACGCCTTGGCCCATCGACCTACGAGGTGGGCTTTGACTGATCCAATAGCCAGCCATACCAATGATCGAGCCCCTCTCCCGATGTGGCCGATAGGGGAAACACCTGAATATCGGGGTTCACCTGACGGGCATAGGCGATACAGCGCTCCACGTCAAAGCTGACGTAGGGCAGCAGGTCAATTTTGTTGAGCAGCATAATCTGGCTGGCCCGGAACATATGGGGATATTTCAGGGGTTTATCGTCCCCCTCGGTGACCGAGAGAATGGCGACCTTGGCCCGTTCCCCCAGGTCAAACAGGGCCGGACACACCAGGTTGCCCACGTTCTCAATCATCAGCACTGAGCGGGTGGGAGGTTGCAGGGTTTGCACGCCCCGTCGCACCATCTCCGCCTCTAGGTGACAGCCCGTGCCCGTGTTCACCTGCACCACATTGCAGCCCGTGGCTCGAATGCGCTCGGCATCGTGGAGGGTGGCCTGGTCGCCCTCAATCACCGCAAAGGTGAGGCGATCCTTGAGGTCGTTGAGGGTCTGGGTCAACAGTGTGGTTTTGCCCGCACCGGGGGAACTCACCAGGTTCAAGGCCAGCACATCGCGGCCCTCAAACCAGCCTCGGTTTTGGGCGGCGATCAGGTCGTTTTTGGCGAGGACGTTGAGTTCTAGGGTGTGGAGGTTGGGGAGTCGGGAGTGGGGAGTCGGGAGTGGGGAGTCGGGAGTGGGGGCATGATCGTGGGTGTGGGTATGGCCGTGGCTGTCCGGTGACCCGTGGCGGTGGGTGAGGGTTTGGCCGTTGGGCAAGGTGTGGGTGTGCTCCATGGTGGATTCTGCGAGGGAGGTGGTTTCCCCGGTGGTGAGGTTTGTCAAGGTCGGTTCGGCCCCGTCAGAACAGCCGCAGGTTACGCACATGGCATGGTCTCCATAGAAAGAATCACAAGCCCTTCTCCCGCGATGATATCGATGGCTAGACTATCGCACTGGTCGCAGATGCCGTAGGGCATATCCAGGGGCATTTCGTGGCCACAGGCTCGGCAGCGCCCCCGGCCTGGAACGGTTTGGATCGCCAGTTTAGCCCCAGCCAGGGGGGTGTTAGGGATGCAAGCTTCAAAGCAAAACCGAATGGAATCAGGCAGGATGGCCGAAAGTTCGCCAATTTCCAGGGTAATCCGCTGTACTGGGGCACCCTGGGCCACTTCAATCACGGTATCGATGATGGTTTGGGTAATACTGAGTTCGTGCATGGGCTGATCAAGGCGTTATGGGATAGCTTAAACCGCCGACTCCTTGACGCTGACGAACCTTCCAGCAATCTTCAGGTTGGTCTCGGGGGCCTTCGTCCTCATCGGCGAGGGATGTGCTTGCCCCAGGGGAAAACCCATCGCCGTTAAGATCAGAAATGCAGGGGTTGCCTTGGCTTGGAGTAATAGAAGCTACACTATCCCTGAAAGGAACGCCTGCCATGTTCTAGGCCTTGGCCTCTAGGTTGCGGGGTGGATTCTGGCTCTATCTGCCCTGATGTTGATCCCATTGATTTCCCACTAATGCGGCCTAACCCTCTGTCCTTCATGCTAGAGAAACTCAACCGATGGCGGCAGCCCCCTGGGCGCTCATCCCGGCGGGCCAGTCGTTTAGTCTGGTGGCTGGCTCCGGGCTTGTTGGTCAAGCGGTGGCTGTTCCTCAGCGCGGTGGGGGTGCTGATGGTGGGCATTGGCATCATGATTTGGCTGCGGCTCACCCCGGTTTTTTATACCGGGCAGGTAATCGGAGCGGCACTGCGGCTGTTTACCACCTACGTGCCCAACTATGTGAGCGGGCCGCTGGGTATTTTACTGGGGCTAGCGCTCATTTTTTGGGGCCAAAGCCGCACCGTTGGCGTCATCACCGATGTGCTGATTCCGGGGCAGGAGGAGGAACTGCTGGATGCCCTACTCACCCAGCGACGATTATCGCGGGGGCCAAAGATTGTGGTGGTAGGGGGCGGCACGGGTCTCTCTAACCTGTTGCGAGGGCTGAAACACTACAGCTCCAATATCACCGCCATTGTCACCGTGGCCGATGATGGCGGGTCTTCGGGGCGACTGCGGCGGGAAATTGGCGTGCTTCCCCCCGGCGATATTCGCAACTGTCTCTCGGCCCTGGCGGACGAGGAAAAGCTGTTGACGGAACTGTTTAAGTATCGCTTTGAGGCGGGCAGTGGGTTAGTCGGGCACAGCTTTGGCAACCTCTTCCTCACCGCCATGAGCGAAATTACCGGGGATTTAGAACAGGCCATTGCCGCCAGTTCCAAGGTGTTGGCGGTGCGCGGACAGGTTCTTCCCTCCACCCTCAGCGATGTGCAATTGTGGGCGGAACTAGACAACGGTCGCCGGATTGTGGGCGAATCTAAAATTGCCGAGGCTCGCCGTCGCATTGTCCACATTGGTTGCTTGCCGCCCAATCCCCCCGCTCTGCCCAAGGCCATCCGCGCCATTGAAGAAGCCGACTACATCATTATTGGACCAGGGAGTTTGTACACCAGCATCGTTCCAAATTTTCTGGTACCGGATCTTGTCAAGGCCATTGCTGCCCAGCGAGTACCCCGCATCTATGTCTGCAACATCATGACAGAACCTGGAGAAACCGAGGGCTTTTCCGTTTCCGATCACATTCGTGCCCTCGATTCCGCCTGCGGCCAATACCTCTTTGATGCGGTGCTGGTGCAAAAAACGCCCCCCTCCGAGGCTACCATTCGCCACTATGCCCAGGAGGGCGTTGGCCCGGTCATCCTAGATCGCCAAGCGGTGATGGAGTCCGGTCGCCGCATCATTGCCGCTAACATTATGGAAGAGCGACCCGATATGACCGTGCGCCACCATCCCGACCACCTGGCCCGTGTCCTGCTGCGCTGGTATTCCCGCACCCAGCGAGTTTGGCCCTAGGGTAGGCCCAAGTTTCTAGCCCAGCGCTTTGATCATCGCCTGCTGGGCCGCTGCCTGGTATAGGGTTTTCAGGTGGGCCATCACGGTGGGGGCATCCTCTGGGGGCAGGGGGAGTTTGCCCAGGGTGTCTAGCACCGTGGTTTCGGAGGGCGTAATCACCACCAGATCCGCATCTAAGGGCTGATCGTAGCGCCAAAACTGGCTTAGATCGACCGTGGCCGTGGGTGGATTGGAGAGGGGCTCGGCGGGAGTTTCCCCCTCGTCCTCAACGGGAGCGGCCACCTGGCGCTTTTGGCGCAAAGCCTCCAGCAAACTCTCGCGGCTGCGGCCCCGCAACTGAAACAGCACAAAGGGATCTTCTCGGAATAAATCGCCCAATTGGTAGTAGACCGCCGCAATGTGTTTGCAAGGATTCTTGGGGTCGGGGCAACTGCACTTAGAATGCACCTCCCCCAGGCTAAAGGGATAGAGGCTGAGGCCGTTGGCGGTAAATACGGCTTCAATGTCGGCGGGCATTTCCCCGGCGAGCAATTGGGCCGAATAGATCGCCTGCTCCGAGAGGGAGTCAATCACATAGTTCCAGTCTTCGGCGCTGAAGGTATCCAGCCAAATCGATAGCTTGTAGGGTTCTTCCGCCGTCCCCTGCACCAGGGCCGTCACCTTGGCCCCCTTATACTCCAGGCTGAGGATATGCCCTTCCCGCGCATAGATGCGCCCCCGTTCGAGGCGCTTTTTGAACCGATAGGCATTCAGCAAATCCACCCAGCGCTGCACCCACCAGGCTTCCTCTTCCAGGATATAGGCCGGAGATGGAGGCGAAGAATAGGCAGTCATGGGGTCACCACAGGGAGGTTGAGGAGATTGGGTCGCCGGGCTCAGCCTTGCCGCTAAGATGGCTAGGTGCCACTATCGCAAGGGATGCCATGTCCGTTTCCAAAGCTGAAGCTCAGCAGTTGCTAGAACGACTCGTCTTCGATACTACCGACCCCCAAGACTGGGTGCAAGACGTGTGGGGGCTCAGCCCCATGATGGGCGACAGTGCCGCCAAATTGCTCGATGTTTTCCATGCCCTGATTGACTGTTGCCCAGAAGAACAACTCGACAACCTTGTCAAGGGGCTATACCAAGAACTGCTAGATCTATAACCATCCTTGTCCGCAGGCGGTCAATCGGCCTGACTGCCCCCAATAGCCTCTCCAAGGAATCACTGGCCTAAATCTCAAGGAATCACTGGCCTAAATTTAAGGACTACTGTCCTCTCTGAACCGATTTGTGTGGGTAAAAATTGGTAAAAGTAGGGAGCCTTTCGATGCAGGTTTTGCGTCGTATTGTCAAGATCTTAAGGATCACTTTACTTTTGGGCTACAATCGAAAAGATTCACAAGGAGGTGGGGTATGTTTGTTAGGCTGGCTGAGCAGCATCGACAATTTGTGAAAGACCTAGTCATGAACCTTCAGGCTCTAGCCATTGTGCTAGAGGGGCTTGGGTACCTCGCCTCCTGCTACACCTGCGGGGGCCAGATGAACAGCGCCTCCTTTATGGTCAGCCTCGGCGACAATCACTTGATCCGCTTCCTGGTGTCTGACTATGGCATCACCTGGACGGAAATGCGCGACGACCGCGAACTCATGAAGTTGGAAGGGGCTGAGGCCATTCAGCAACTCCAAGAACTGGCCAACCTCGCCAAATTCAAAGTCGCCCCCGCCAGCCCCGCACTGCCCACCCAGGTCTAAGTCGCTTAGGCTATTTGATGTAGGCGATGGCCAAATTCTAGGCCATGATTTGCCCGATTCTGACCGTTGGACTTCAAAAATACCCCTATCTCACCGCCCTATCCTAGGAGAAGGCGATTTTTGTTGTGGGATGCCAACCGATACCCCCTAGAGCCCCAAACTTTGCTTGCTCTGCTTTAGTTGGTGATAAAGCCCTTGAATTTGTTGATAGGCGTCTTCAGGGGAAATCTTACCACCCGTGTTGAGGCAGGAAATATAGCCGACCCGGTGGGCAAATTCTTGCAGATTGGCATTAAACGTCAGGTTCTTAGGAGAAAATTCGCCGTAGTAACGACTGCGAGGGAACAGCGTCTGATCGCGAGCCTGAGAGTCCGATGATGGGTTAGAACGAGTCATAGCACCTCCCCCTTAATGTGTTGTTAACCTTTTCTAAAGCTTTTCTTAGGTCTAGTCAAGGCTTAGGGGTGAGTACTGAGGTCAGAAAATGGGCCACGCTATCTGGGTTTGTGACCCAGGCAGCGTGTTCACCGGAGGGTGATTCTGGTCTCAGTCGATCACAAACTTGCTCTACTGCCCTGATCTTGCCCCTCCCCCAGTCTGGGAAAGGGGCTGGGGGTGTAGCTTGCTTCCCGTCAGGGTGGGCTACAGGGACTTTGTGATCTACCGAGCCTAGGAGGGTTCTGCGTAACCCACATCGGAGCTTTCTGGGGCAGCGGCCCGTTCCACTTTCTCAGGGTGGGCTTTTTCCAGCTCGGCTACGCTGGGCAAAACGGTGGTGCTATGGGCCACTTCTGCTATGGCCGGAGCCTGGGTTTTATCCTGGGGGAGCATTTCGGAGCGCTTAGAAAAGCCCCAGGTAAAGACGAGGGCAATCAGCAGCACCATCAACCACTCTGGGGGCACTAGGGCCGGATCGACCACGCGCACCAGCAGCCGCGCCCCCACAAAGGCCACAGTGACAAAGCCTGCATCTTCTAAATGTTCAAATTCTTCTAGCCAGCGAATAAACAACCCCGCCATAAACCGGAGGGTTACGACCCCAATCAGCCCGCCTAGCAGAATCACCAGCGTATCTTTGGACAGGGCTAGGGCTGTGGTGACGCTATCCAGGGAAAAGGCGAGGTCGGTAAAGGCAATGATGGGAATGGCCTGGAGTAGGGAGGCAAAGCGGGGGCCGTGGTGCTGCTCCGCTTCGTCGGTTTCGGCGGTGAAATGCTTGAACACCAGCCACAGCAGATAGGCGGCTCCGAGGACTTCAAACTGCCAAAACTGAAGCACCCAGCCCGCTGCCAAAATCAGCGCTACCCGCAACACAAAGGCAATCAGCAGGCCAAAATTGAGCGCCTGACGCTGCAACTTCTCCCCGTCTAGCCCCTGGGCAATGGCCGCTAGGGCAATGGCGTTGTCGGCGGAGAGCACCGCTTCTAGGGCAATCAGCACTGGCAACAGCAGCAGTGTGTCTACCCCGAAGTTGGTCGAAATGTCGAGCAGTTGGTCTAGCATGAATTCAGTTTGGCTACCCTGGGCAGCTTAGCGTTTTGTAATCGGTTCGTGATTCGTTGCGTTGGAGCAGGCAAAGGGGCATTAGGCTTTAGTCTAACCTGCACCGTTGGCCCAGGCGTAGTACGGTTAACAGGCCATGCCTGTCTAAATTTTCCTGTTGGTTTCCCGCCTCCCCCACCTGTTCCCTGTCTTATCCTAGGAGCGATCCCACGTGCTGAGGTCTCTGCTCACAGCCTTTCGCCAGCATTACCCCCAGGGTAGTGTGGTGTCTACGTTAGTCCGTATCCATGATGGGCTGTACATTGTGCGGGTTGCGGTCATGGTGGAAGACCGCATCCTATCCACGGGGTTAGCCGCCCACAGCATCCTAGAAACTGCCGAAGATAACGCCTGTGTGCGTGCCTTCAACCATAGCGGACTGTCTGAGATTGGCTCCGTACCGCCCCCTAGTTTGGTGGTACCGTCGCCCGATCATGCTTCGGCGGCCCGACCCTCTCCGCCGAGTTCCCCACCTGTGTCTTCTCTGGCTGTAGCGTCACCTATCGCCAAGAATGGAGGCACCTCCCAGGCCGAGGAACCCCTGCGGGTAGCCCCCCAGGCCTCTAATCTCGATATCGGTTGGGATGACCAACCTACCACTCCCAACCAGATCGTTGACGCATCCTCTGAGTGGTCACCCCCATTGGAGGAAATACCGTTGGAAGCAGAGCCAACATCACCGCCACCATCGACCGTCTTTGAGCCGGACTTGCTGTCCTTGGAGGGCATTCCAACCCCGTCCATCGATCTGTCGGACATTATTGCCCAAACCGATGTGGAGCTTCAGCGCTTGGGCTGGAACGTCAACCAGGGGCGAGAGTTTCTAGAAAAGACCTATGGCAAGCGATCCCGCCATGATCTCACCGATGATGAACTGCTGGAGTTCTTGCTGTTCCTAGAAACCCAGCCTACCCCTGGCTCCTAAGGCACCGCCCATCGAGGCACCGTCAACCTAGGACACCGCCATGGGACGACTTCCCACGGCGGCTCGGTCGATCACTTGGTCGATCAGTCCGTAGTCCACTGCCTCCTGGGGGCTCATAAAGAAGTCGCGCTCGGTGTCTTCCGCGATTTTCTCGATGGGCTTCCCGGTGTTGTTGGCCAGAGATTCGTTGAGGCGTTGCTTCAGGTAGAGGATTTCCTTGGCCTGGATTTCGATATCCGTGGCCTGACCCTGGGCACCGCCAAGGGGTTGGTGGATCATAATC
Source organism: Nodosilinea sp. (assembly GCA_040396995.1). Classification (GTDB taxonomy): domain Bacteria; phylum Cyanobacteriota; class Cyanobacteriia; order Phormidesmidales; family Phormidesmidaceae; genus Nodosilinea. The sequence goes on from JBBAWV010000001.1 coordinate 109,979, forward strand.
CGGGAGTTGGGGAGGCTCATGCGCTTGCCTTTTTCCCCAGCGGCCAGCAAGAATGCGCCCATGCTAGCCGCCAGCCCAACACAAATGGTACAAACCTGGGGCCGAATGTGGTTCATGGTGTCGTAGATGCCTAGACCCGCTGTGACCGACCCACCGGGGGAGTTGATGTAGAGGTAGATATCCTTGTCGGGATCCTCTGCTTCCAAAAACAGCATCTGCGCCACAATCAGGTTGGCAGAGTCGGAGGTGACCTCTTGGCCTAGAAAAATAATCCGCTCACGCAACAGACGGGAGTAAATGTCAAATGCGCGTTCACCACGCCCGGATTGCTCAATAACGGTAGGAATCATGAGGATAGGCTACTTGTTTCACTGCTATGGCTTATTGTAGCGACTTCCGCCCATGATCCGGTTTACCAGGGCGGTCGTCGTGGCCCCACGGAGGGGGGGTGTCCTGGCGGGCTGGGCTAACCTACACGGTGGCTAGTTCAGGAATAGCGACCGAAGCGGCGGGAGAAGGCGTCACCGCACAGTAGACCTCGGCGGAATTGTTGGGGCTTTCGATCAGCTTCACCTTGTGTAGGCTGGCCCCTAGGGCAGCGATGGGGGCTTGCAGCAGGTCGCGAATGTGAACCGCGATGTTTTCGGCGGTGGGCACCACTTCGGCAAAGTAGGGAATGTCTTTATTCAGAAAGGTGTGGTCGAAGGGCTCTACCACGGTGTCGTCAATGACGGTTTGCAGTTGGGCCAAATCTACCAGCATTCCCGTGCGGGGATCAATGTCCCCCTTCACGGTTACTTCCAAATGATAGTTGTGGCCGTGGCCGTGGGGGCGGGCACATTTGCCGTAGATTGCGCAGTTTTCTTCGTAGCTCAGTTTCGGCGAAGCCAGCCGATGGGCGGCGCTGAAGTGGGTGCTGATCGTGAGATAGGCGTCCATGGCGTTTCCTTGGTAATCGGCCCAGAGTTCGGGATGTTCAAACAGTTGAATATTGACGATGGGCAGATGAGGAATCAGCCGATCCCAAATCACCTTGGCTAGAAATTCGGTGGTGGGCAGGGTGTGCTGAAATTCTGGCCACACGTCGTTTAAATAAGCAAAATTGAGCTGGCTGGTCACCTCCCGCTTAATGACGTGCTTCACATCCGAGAGATTGAGCACCATGCCATATTCATCCAGATCGCCCTCCATGGCCACGTAGAGCACGTAGTTATGGCCGTGGCCGGGAGCCTTGGCACAGGGGCCAAACTGCTGAGAATTGGCCTCCTCCGAGAGTTCTGGCAACCAATAGCGGTGGCTGGCCGAGAACTCTGCCCGACGGTTAATAGTGCATTTCATAGACTATGACGCTACCTAAAGAAGCGTAAATTTGAGTAACAAATCCCCCCTTCAGCATAGTCTAAAATCCCTGCGCTTTGCCCGGTTTACGGCCTACGGCACCTGGCAGGACGGACAGACATAACACCGCCGCCCGCTGAGGATGAGCTTGTCGATGGGGGTGCCGCAGCGGTGACAGGGTTTTCCTTGGCGACCAAACACCCAATGGCGATACTCCCGCCGTCGTTGACCTTGGGCTTTGAGGCGTTCGGCGAGGACGAGGTCGTTGGTAATGCCCCGGTGGCGGTAGGACTGCTGGGGTAGGGCAAGGGCCGCATGGGCGAAGGCATCGATTTGGCTGAGGCGACAATCCATGGGCCTTTGGTTGGGATGAATGCCTGCCACGTAGAGGATTTCGCTACGCAAATAGTTACCAATGCCGCCTAGGAATCCCTGATCCAACAGCAGCCCTGCAAATCGGCGACGACGGAAGGCCGTATCCATGACACGGGTCGCGACCTGATCGGGGGTGACGGTGATATCCAGGGTGTCGGGGCCGAGTTTGGCAATGTAGGGATGCTGGGAGACCTGATCGAGGGGCAGCACCTCAATCTCTGAAGCGCTGTAGAGCAAGGCCCATTGCATTGCAGTGTGGATGGCAAACCGCAGTTGGCGACCCGTGGGCGGTACCGCCTGGGGCTTGCAGATCACCCATTTACCGTAGAGCTGATTGTGGCTATAGACCCCGAAGCCATTGTCGAAGGCTGTAACCAATGCCTTGCCGTAGGGCGTGACCTGGATGATGGTGCAGCCGATGAGAGTTTCTTCGTAGGGTCTCAGGTGGTCGAAGGCAAAGAACACATCCTGGGCACGGTTTCCGGCAATAGCGCGGTGGATTTTATCGGCGGCGCGGCGAATTTCGGGGCCTTCGGGCATGGCAGACGGTAATTCAGGTAAGGATCGGGCCTCAGAGGCACAAGATGGGCCTATCGAGCCGATGGGCTGACAGACGCCCGTTTTCACAGCCAGGGCGAGCCTTTTGGGGGCGATAAACAAGGCGAGCTAGGGACAATCCAGCCGATAGTCGCCGTAGGGAAAATACGCCCCACAGAGGGTTGCCCCCCGAAAGTCGGCGCTGACAATTTTAGTCTGACGTAGGTCGGCATTGGTCAGCAACGCTTCGACCATGACGGTATCTTCCAGATGGGCATTGGCGAGAATCGTCCCCAACAAGGACGCACGGCTGAGGTCGGCCCCTAGCAAGTTGCTGTGGCTCATATCGGCCAAGTTTGCCACCAGACCCACCATGGTGGCCATGGAAAAGTTAGCCCGCGTTAGGTTGGCCCTAGCCAAATCGGCCCCTGTGAGGTTGGCTCGAAAGAAGTTTGCCCCCGCCAAATTGGCCCCCCGCAGCACCACCCCGCTCAGATCGAGATAGCGCAGATCGGCATCGCGTAGATCGCATTCAATACAAATGCCCGTTTCTAGGAGGGTTTGCAAATCCGCCGAATCCGCCGCCTGCGCCGCTGAAAAACCGCAGAGGCCGATGGTTGCCCCTAGCCCACTCGCTAAAAAGCCCAGCCCCCCCCGCAGAAAAGTGTGGAATCGTAAGGCCATCTATCCTCCAACCCCCTTGACCTGCAAGCCGATAACCCCACGGTAATCAACCCCACCGAGATTGTCGAGTCATGCGCTCTAATTAGAAGATTTAGGAGGCCGCCTGGGTGTGGGCTGGGATCTCGTTTTGCCGCCGGGGGAAGATCGGCGGGGCTGAGCCTTTGCATGTTTAGCTTTCCCGGTTTTGGACGACGCTGTTTTGGTTGAAACCTTAGCTTTGGCTGAAGCCCTAGCGGTCGATGACTTGGCCCCCTTTGTCCTTCGCTTCCAGGTCGAGGAAATCCAATCGGCACTGTAGTGACTGAGGGCACCCAGTTCCAACCCCACCAAAAAAGCCAACCAATGGGGCCAGTGGGTGCGCAGATGTGCCCCTAAGCCTCCAACCAAATCCTCCCAGGTCAACGCCGTGCGGCCCATCCCATTCAGCACATCCACCACCACCAGCCCCACAAAGGCCAGCCAAAAGGACGCATAGACCACCCTCACCACCGTGCCAATGACCGGGCCATGGGACCAGCGCGACCGATGGCGCATGCTGCCCCGGTAGGGTAACCAAATCCACCGCAGCCAGCCCCAGCGCTTGTACTGCACCGAATGAATATCTAAATCGGGGCCGAAGACCCAGCCCCCCAGCAAAAACCCTAAGCACACCAGCACCGTTAGCCAACCATCCAGCGTGACCCCAAACGCCAAGAGCACCACCAACGGCAGTGTCCACAGGGTAATGCGATCATGGGTGCGGCCTGATGACATGGATCAGGTGTATCAAGATTATGGCCCAAAGGCAAGCAGGTTGATCGCCCAAGCCATCGTCTCCTATTCTCCGATTGGCCAACCAAGCCATCAGCCAAGGCAAACCCTGGAAAATTTGGACAGGTGAGAAAGTTTAGGCCATGCTCTAAAACAGCCCATTCTCTGCTACGATAGCTAACCGTGGAATGCACGGGCGATTAGCTCAGTTGGTAGAGCGCCTGCCTTACAAGCAGGATGTCACTGGTTCGAGTCCAGTATCGCCCATTGATGGCTATACAGTGACACATTATTTGTCGTCGGAGACAGACTCATGTCGTTAGGGACGGATTGTTGTCGTTGGGACAAAATCTTGTCGTTGAAGCACTGGTGACAGATTACTTGTCGTCTAGGCAGCCTGGAGAAGTCTAAGGTTTTACCTTTCAACTCGCTCAAAGCCTTGTTATCTCTGCGTTGTAATTCAACAATTTCTAGCCTTATCCCTAGGTGGGCTAATTTTGATGAAGCCACTTACGGCTACGACCCAGGTCTTTAAGAGCTTTCAACCTCCCCTGCGCAGGGTGGTTGATTGTGACCCGTTGCAGGTGGGCATTCAATTCGTCCCGGTAGACCTAGGGTGGAGGTGAGGTGAGCCAGGTTTGCTTGCCTGAGATTTGCTGCTGGAGGCGGCGCTGAAGGGTAAACCAGGATTTGAAGATGTAGTTAACGGCCTTTTCAGCAGAGGCATAGAACCGGGAGGGCTGACCGGAGAAGGGGGCTTCCGTCTTTAGGCTTTTGCAAAGTTGGGAAACAACATCGGCGGGATGTCGGCCCTTGAGCCGCCAGGTTTCAAAATCTTCGTGGGTAACGACGCCCTGGATGAGGGCGTTAATCAGCGGCGTGTTCTTTTCGGCGGCGAGTGTCCACAGGTATTGACGGGGCTCGACAGGGGCGACCAGGCGGCATTGAATCGTTTTTTGGGCCATAAGCTACTGTACTCACCAGTAGTTCTAATGTACCTCTTGTTGTTTATAAGTTCAATGGCGGCAAAGCTGTGCGGATTGACCTGTTAGCGTTATATGCTGAATGCCTATGCTCTGGACAAGTTGGGAATCCTCTCCAGGGCTGGACAAGGGTCTAATGACCTGGTTTGAGTTATCGACGGTATGGCTATGACCGAAACTGCTCCGAAAAAGCGTACCCGCAAGGCCAAGGCCACCCAAGAGAATGGTGGCACCGAGAAGTCTTTGGAGCAGTGGATTTGGGATGCGGCCTGTTCGATTCGGGGGGCGCAGGAGGCGGCGAAGTATAAGGACTACATTTTGCCGCTGATCTTCGTGAAGCGGCTCTGTGACGTGTTTGACGACGAGATCAACCGGATTGCAGAGCGGGTGAAGACCCGTGAAAAGGCGTTCCGCATGGTTAAGGCAGATAAGAAGTTGGTGCGCTACTACCTGCCGCTACAGCCGGAGGATCCAGAACAGCCGGTGTGGTCGGTGATTCGGCAGTTGACGGACAAGATTGGGGAGACCGTCACCACCCATGTGAAGAGCATCGCTAAGGAAAACCCACTCCTCAAGGGCATTATTGACCGGGTCGATTTTAACTCCACCACCCACGGGCAGCGAGATTTAGATGACGACCGCCTCAGCAACCTGATCGAAGCAATTAGCGAGAAGCGGCTGGGCCTGAAGGATGTGGAGCCAGACATCATTGGCCGCAGCTATGAATATCTGATTCGTAAGTTTGCGGAGGGGGGCGGCCAGAGCGCGGGCGAGTTTTATACCCCGAAAGAGGTGGGCTGGCTGATGGCGAAGATTATGCAGCCGCAGCCGGGGATGGAAATTTATGACCCCTGTTGTGGGTCGGCGGGGCTGCTGATCAAGTGTCAACTGGAGCTAGAGGAGCAGATGAAGGCGGCGGGGCAGGCGCAATATCAGCCGCTGTTGCTCTATGGGCAAGAATACACGCCCAATACCTGGGCGATGGCCAATATGAACATGATCATCCACGATATGCAGGGGGAGATTGCCATTGGCGATTCGTTTAAGCAGCCGAGGTTTCGGCAGCGGGGAGGGGTGCGCCAGTTTGACCGGGTGGTGGCCAACCCAATGTGGAATCAGGATTGGTTTACCGAGAAGGACTATGACGCGGATGAGCTGAACCGCTTTCCCAAAGAGGCAGGGTTTCCGGGTAAGTCGTCGGCAGATTGGGGATGGGCGCAGCACATTGCGGCGAGTTTGAATTCAACGGGCCGAGCGGCGATTGTGCTGGATACGGGGGCGGCATCGCGTGGATCGGGGAATGCGGGCACCAGTAAGGAAAAGGATGTGCGGAAGTGGTTTGTGGAGCAGGATTTGATTGAGGGAGTGATTTACCTGCCCGAAAACCTATTTTACAACACCAGTGCGCCGGGGATTTTGTTGTTTTTGAACCGGGCGAAGTCGGTGGAGCAGAAGGATAAGCTGCTACTGGTGAATGCCAGTTTGGTGTTTGAGAAGGGCGACCCAAAGAACTACATCCCGGATGAGGGAATTGAGCGGATTGCCAGGACGTTTGTGGAGTGGAAGGAAGAAGATAAGTTTAGTCAGATTGTAGACAAGGCGGAAATTGTAAAATATGACTACAACATCTCGCCGAGTCGATATATTCATACTAGTGCCGCAGATGAATATCGTTCTATCAGCACAATCATGAAGGAGATTGAACTACTTGAAAATGAAGCATTCAATACAAGCAAGGAAATCAAACTAATTCTGAAGCGAATAGGAGTTTAGTTAAATGCTTGTTGAGGATTTCATATTTCAATATGAAGACGATTTAGAAGATGACTGGCAAGATCGGTTAGGGGTTCCAGATGCCTGGGATATTATGAGAGTAGCTGATGCCGTTGGTCAGATCGACTATGGGCTATCCCAATCTATTCCCAAATCACCCCCACCAAATGGCATTAAAATCGTCAGCACAGCAGATATTAATCGTGAAGGTGATATTCTATACAGCAAGATTAGAACTACTGCAACTTCTCCAAAAATCATTGAAAGACTGACTATCCGCGATGGTGACGTTTTATTTAACTGGAGAAATAGCGCTGAGTTAATTGGAAAAACGGGTGTTTTTGAATCACAGCCTGAGCCTCATATATTTGCCTCATTTATTTTACGAATTGACTGTACTGATAGCTTTCTCCACAATTTTTTTCTGAAATATCTCATGCGCTATTATAGAGAAAGAGGGATTTTCATCCAGCTTTCTCGTCGCGCAGTAAATCAGGCTAATTATAACAAAAATGAAATCTCTAACCTGAAAATCCCAGTTCCAAAGCCTGATGAACAGAGGAAGATTGCTTATGTGCTTTCGACGGTGCAGCGGGCGATTGCACAACAAGAGAAAATCATTCAGACCACTACAGAGCTTAAAAAAGCCCTGATGCACAAGCTTTTCACCGAAGGACTGCACGGAGAGAAGCAGAAAGAGACTGAAATTGGTCTTGGTCTTGTTCCTGAGAGCTGGGTAGATACAACAATAGGGGAAGCTTGCGAATTACAAACAGGTGGTACTCCCAGTCGTCAAGAGGCTGAATACTGGAAGGACGGTGATATTCCTTGGGTTAAAACGGGAGAGGTGGATTATTGCATCATTAAGGAGACTGAAGAATATATTACTCAATCTGGGCTTAATAATTCAAATGCCAAGTTATTCCCGATTGGCACTCTCTTGATTGCTATGTATGGTCAAGGCATTACACGTGGAAAAGTTGCCATTATGGGAATTGAAGCTGCAACAAACCAAGCTTGTGCCGCTGTAAATCCTAAAGAATCAGATAAGTTGCTGAATCTTTTCATTTATTACTTTCTTCAATTTCACTACGATGAGCTTCGCAATCGTGGTCATGGTGCTAATCAAAAGAACTTGAGTGTCACTTTGATTAAAATTTTCCCGATTGTATATCCTCCTGATATTGAAGAGCAAAAGCAAATTATTGAAGTTTTTCAGAAATTGGATCAGAAGCTGGAACTCACTCAGACAAAAATTAAAGCCTTACAATCTCTCTTCCGCACCCTTCTGCACCAACTCATGACCGCCGAGATCCGTGTTCACGACATCGACCTTCCCGGCTTCGATGAGAATCTTGAGCCTGCCCTTCAACTAACACCTGAGACTTAAGCCCTTATGATTGATCTAGAGCTAGTCAAAACCTGGGAAGCTTGCAATAAGCCTAACTGGGATGGTTATGGGGCTTTTCCTGTCAAAGCAGCGACCTTGCAGAAAGCCCTAGTCTTTGTTCAAGTGCTCCCAGCGGGGGCGCACCCCTCCTCTGTTAGTGCGGAACCTGACGGCTATATCAGCTTGGACTGGTATCAACATCCCTACTGGGCGTTTTCTGTCAGCATTAGCCCAGAGGGCAATCTTTTCTATGCAGGGCTGTTTGGAAATGCTGACCCACGAGGGCAAGCCTTATTTTTAGGAGATGTTCCCACAACCGTCTTAGACTTAATTGCGATAGCCAATGCACCCCCACAATGCCCATGCTGACCTTTGATGACCTTTGGGAACTCCTCACTACTCAAGACGAAAGCCAACAAATAGAGGTCAAACAAGGCTCTGAAGTTGGAAAAAGTTCTTGGGAAACTATTAGTGCATTTGCCAACGAACCTGGCATGGGCGGAGGCTATCTTATTCTTGGCATCCAATCTCCTGGCGACAGCCCTACCGGAAAATATGAAATTTCTGGGGTTGATGACCCTGACAAAATTCAATTGGACTTAACTAGTCAATGCAACACTGTTTTTAATATTCCTCTACGTCCCCAAATTCAACTCGAAACCAAAAATGGTAAAACGGTCGTGATTGCCTATATCCCTGAAGTTTCACCTATTGGAAAACCTGTCTATATTTCTAGTAGAGGTTTACCTAAAGGAGCATTCAGGCGAATTAGTTCGGCTGATATCAAGTGTACTGATCAAGACATTGAACTGTTCTATCAAGAGCGCCAAAATCAAAGCTACGACACCACACTTGTTTCAGAAGCAACTCTTAGTGACTTGGATCCCCATGCTATCCATGCTTATCGCCAAGCTCGCGAAAAACTCAATCCGAGTGCTTCAGAACTGACTTATAACGATCAGGACTTACTGTATTCCCTGAATGCCATTACTCGGCACCCTCAAAATTCTCAGGCTTATTGCCCTACTGTCGCGGGCTTGATTCTCTTTGGAAAAGCCATTGCTCTGCGACGGTATTTTCCTATGCACCGAATCGATTACATTCTCATTTCAGGTACCGAATGGGTTTCCGACCCAGACGAGCGCTATCAAGTTGTTGCGGAGATGAGAGAACCCCTTTTATTAGCTGTTCCGCGCCTGACTGCATTGGTAATCAATGACCTTCCTAAATCGTTTCATCTTGATGAGAGGGCGTTTGAAAAGCCGCATAGTCAGTAAAAAAGCTCACACGGTATAGGC
>JBBAWV010000002.1:0-85430 GCA_040396995.1 Nodosilinea sp.
GATCCACTACATTTTTTCTTTACTGGTATGAAACCACCCTGCCTTACCAAGGGGGCTAGGGGGGATCAACTGTGGTTAGCTTTTTCGTCTGGGGTGACTTTTATAGTTGTTTCAAATAAAGATATAGCGGATCTTCGACGGGCGAGGCACGATCAAAGTAAGCAAGGAAACGTAGAACGGCGCTACACTATCGCGTTTCCGGTAGGACAGGGTCATGAAAGCCTACTCCCTTGCTTTTCGCGAAAAGAGATCGCGAAAAGAGAATCGATGTTTACTTGATGGAGCGGGTGTCGGTTTGCAAGCTAGCGAAACGGTTTGAAGGGGCGACGAGTTTTATCGAAAAACAGTTGAAGGGTCTGCGGGAAATGGGGGATATCCTACCGAAGCCCCATGGGGGCGGCCCTCAACCGACACTGAATGCCGAACACCTCCAGGTTGTAAGAGGCTGATGTGAATGCGGCGCTTGAGGCGGTTGGTGATCGATGCCTGTTCTTGCTGCCTTATTCCCCAGATTTCTCACCCATTGAACCGTTCTGGTCGAAGGTCAAGGTGATGGCTGCACCGTCCCTCACCGACCGTCTCAACATGTCGAGGAGGTTGGGATCTGCTATCCAAGCCCCAAGGGATGGTCTAGGCTAATGGTCAGGCGACCACAGCATCGGCCTGTGCGTACGTTTTCCTGAGTTATCCTTTCCATCGCGACTATGGCTTCCCTATCCATCGAAATTCTGCTGATTCTGGTGCTGATTATTGCGAACGGCGTCTTTTCCGGGTCGGAAATTGCAGTGGTGTCGGCTCGTAAGGTTCGCCTAGAGCAGTTGGCAGAACAGGGCAATCGTCGCGCCCAGGTGGCCCTGCGGTTGGCCAATGCCCCCAACAATTTTCTGGCCACGGTGCAGATTGGCATCACGCTCATCGGCATCCTCAGCGGTGCGGTGGGGGGGGCCACCCTGGCCCAACGCCTGCGGCCCGTGTTCGACGGTGTGCCTGCCCTCCAGCCCTACAGTGAGGGGCTTAGCGTCACGATTATCGTCGCCACCATTACCTACCTTTCCCTGGTGATTGGCGAACTGGTGCCCAAGCGCATCGCCCTTAATGCCCCAGAAAAACTGGCCTGTGCCGTGGCTCCGCCGATGCGTTTTTTGTCTCGGATGACGGCTCCCCTCGTGCATTTGTTGGGGGTATCGACGGATGGGTTACTCAAACTGCTGGGCATTCGCGCCTCCGACGCCCCGGATATTACCGAAGAGGAAATCAAGGTACTGATTCGCCAAGGGGCCGAGGCCGGAATGTTTGAGGAGGCCGAGCACGCCATGGTGGAGCGGGTATTTCGCCTGGGGGATCGTCCTATCCAGGCCATTATGACCCCCCGCACCGAAATTACCTGGCTGGATGCCGAGGCTCCCCTAGATGACAACCTCCAGGCCGTCATCGATAGCTATCACTCGCGCTTTCCGGTGGGGCAGGGCAGCTTGGATGACTGCATTGGCGTCATTCGGGGCAATACGCTGCTGGCGGCTCATCTGTCGGGCCAGCCCATCGACCTTGCCGCCATGGCCCAACCACCGCTGTATGTGTCGGAAAACGTCCGTGCCCTCACGGTGATCGACCAGTTTAAGCAAACCGGAATTCACGTTGCCCTAGTGATCGATGAGTATGGTGGCCTGGAAGGCTTAGTCACCTTGAACGATCTAATGGAAGCCATTGTCGGCGATTTGCCCTCCCTGGAGGAAGACAGCGAACCCCTGATTATCCAGCGGGAGGATGGCTCGTGGCTGGTGGATGGCTCCTTGGATATCCATGAACTCAAAACCTTGGTGCGTCACAAAACGCTGCCCGGAGAGGCAGGAGGGTATTTCCACACCCTGGGGGGCTTTGTGGTGCATTTCCTCAACCATATTCCCCAATCGGGCGAACATTTTGAATGGGGTAACCTGCGGTTTGAGGTAGTGGATATGGATGGCCCACGGGTGGATAAGGTGTTGGTGACCTCTGTGGCCCCTACCCCTTAAACGGGAACATTCTGGTCTCCATTGCAAGGATCAGGTTGCTCGGATAAGCCCCGCCCCAGCGGGAGATCGGCGAGACGGCCTTGGAAGTTACGGTGGTGTCTTCAAAATTCCTCGTTAAAAGCCCTTCATTAAATATGCGTAGATGTAGCGCAATTATCATTCCGTCACCCGCGATGCCCTTTAGAGTAGTAAAGGTATGTTGCAATGTTGCAGCATAAAATGACTCTGGCATGGTAAAACCATGCATTTTTCTAGGTTGCGATCTGGCGAATCGGGCACATAATGAGGGCTTCTACCCGTGGAATCACCACAAAAACTGGCATTTGTTATCCAGGCCCATCGATTGCAGGGGTTGGTTTGGCAGTCCCTGCTCAAGTCTCAGTCCCTAGCGGTCATCCTAGAACCCTCTCGGACAGACTTGGTAGACTGTATCAGTCAAATTGCGGAGGCGGGACTTACCCTCCCCGATCTAATTATTTTAGATACGGAAATTAGCGACATTAACCCCTACGAGTTTTGCCGCTGGTGTCGTCAGCGCTTCCCTTGCATTCAGATTTTCCTCACCCGCACCCATCGAGGCCCCATCGCTGAAACCGAGCGGCGCTGGGCAATGCAGCAAGGAGCATCGGGCTTTTTACACGGATTCCACCGCGAAACCCTAATGAGTGCCGCCGCCGCCAGTATGCGGTTGATTTTGGCCTCCCTAGATGCCCCCTTTCTGGACGAAAAGGCGCTCCTCTCGGTACTGCTCAACATTCGCCGCCAGATGAGCCAATCTGCCCCCAGCACAACCGCCCTGACTCCCGCGAAGCTGCAAGAGTCCTACACAACGGCGAACGGGAACGGTAATGGTGCGAGCACAGGTAAGCGTCAATCCACTGCCAATGATGGTTCCGACCTCTTCAACGACATTAGCTGGGTCGCCGCTGGCCTGCGTGCTCTCAACCCGCGCAACGGTTCGTCGGAGACTAACAGCCCCGCCCCACCCTTTGCCGCCACTCCAGAAATACCACCGTCCACCGTTCCCTCCAGCGACATTCCAGCCGTCCCCGAGGCAACGCCCAAAACTCGCCGCTATCGAGGGGTGGTGTATTGAGGCTGACTAATCTGCTGGCGTCGTCCTCAAACCTGCTGAAGAACCCTTTTCTCAGGTCTGGCACAAGGCTATGATTGGCCACGCCGTTCCCCTAGCCGAAGAGTGGGATGGTCTTAATGCCAATGCGATTTTGAGCGGTCAGTTTGACGCGCATGTGACGCCTATTCAACCCGGTGATGGGCTCAGTTTAGTGTAAAGCCCATGGCCTAAACCCGATGACTGAGCAGGATGAGTCTCTGGCTATGCCGTGGCCTAAACAAGGGTCAATGGGAAGCCGTTCTCGCTCTGTCAGTAGGTCAACACCGCCGTCTTTGCGATGGCACATTAAAATAGGGACGCTGGCCTTTCGGCGTTTTTCCTTCCTTTGGTGCCCACCCCGTGCCTGATCTTGCCCAACTGTTCCCCTTTCCGTTAGATACCTTTCAGCTTCAGGCCGTGGCGGCCCTGGATGCCGGGAAGTCGGTGGTGGTCTGTGCACCCACGGGGTCGGGCAAAACCCTGGTGGGAGAATATGCCATCCACCGCGCCCTGGCCCACGGCAAGCGGGTGTTTTATACCACGCCGCTGAAGGCGCTCTCGAACCAAAAGCTGCGGGACTTTCGGGAGCAGTTTGGCCACGAGCAGGTGGGCCTGCTAACCGGGGATATTTCCATCAACCGGGATGCGCCCATTGTGGTGATGACCACGGAAATCTTCCGCAATATGCTCTATGGCACCCGCATCGGCGAAACCGGGACGACCCTGCAACAGGTGGAAGCCGTGGTGCTAGACGAGTGCCACTACATGAACGACCGCCAGCGGGGCACGGTGTGGGAGGAATCGATCATCTACTGTCCGCCAGAGATTCAGCTTTTGGCCCTGTCGGCCACGGTGGAAAACAGCGGTCAACTAACGGACTGGCTACAGCAAGTCCACGGCCCCACAGAGTTGATCTATTCCGACTTTCGCCCGGTGCCGCTGGAGTTCCACTACTGCACTACCAAGCGCTTGGTGCCCCTGCTGGACAGCAGCAACAAAAAAATGCACCCCCAGCTTAAAAAGCAGCGTCCACCCCAGCGCCAGCCCGGTCGCCGCAGCCAAAATCGGGTGAGCCTATCCTTTGTGGTGGGGCAGCTTCAGCAGCGGGATATGCTGCCTGCGATTTACTTCATCTTTAGTCGCCGGGGTTGCGACAAGGCGGTGGATGAGGTCAGCGGCCTCTCCCTGGTGAATGAGGATGAATCGCGCCGCCTGAAGGAACGCATCGACCTGTTTTTGGCGAACAACCCCGACGCCGGACGGGCCGGACAGGTAGGGCCGCTCTATCGAGGCATTGCCGCCCACCACGCCGGAATTTTGCCCCTGTGGAAGGGCTTGGTGGAGGAACTGTTCCAGGAAGGCTTAATTAAGGTGGTATTCGCCACCGAAACCCTGGCGGCGGGGATCAACATGCCCGCCCGTACCACGGTGATTTCTAGCCTCTCTAAACGGACGGACATGGGCCATCGGCTACTGACGGCCTCGGAATTTTTGCAGATGGCGGGGCGGGCCGGACGGCGGGGCATGGATTTGCAGGGGCACGTTGTTACCGTGGAAAGCCCCTTTGAGGGGTCGCGGGAGGCCGTTCACCTAGCCACATCGGGGCCGGATCCGCTGGTCAGCCAGTTTACCCCCAGCTATGGCATGGTGCTGAACCTACTGCAAACCCACAGCTTAGACGAAGCCAAAGACCTAATCGAACGCAGCTTTGGGCAATACCTGGCCACCCTGCACCTGCAACCCCAACAGGAGGAAATCGCCCGTCTAGAAAAAGAAATCGGCCACCACCAGGCTCAGTTGGATACGGTGGACGAAGAAATCCTCGCCGACTACGCCAAGCTGAAGGAACGCATCAAGGAAGAGCGGCGGCTCTTGAAAATTCTGCAACAGCAGGCCACCACCGTCCTGGCCGAGGACGTGGCCAAGATGGTGCCCTTCGCCATCGCTGGCACCCTGCTTTCCCTCAAGGGCAAGCACATCCCCGTGCCCCAGCCCGTCCCCGCCGTATTGGTGACGAAATTGCAGGGGGCAGGCCAGTTCCCGTACCTGGTGTGCCTTACCCACGACAACCATTGGTATGTGGTCACCGCCGCCGATGTGGTGGGCCTCCATGCCGATATTCCCCGTCTGCAAGCGGTGGATCGCCTCGCGCCGCCCACCGACTTGCCCCCCACCCCCGGCCAGCACCGTCGAGGGGACACCGACACCGCCGCCGTGGTGGCCCGCATGGTGAAGCCGCCCACCCTGGAAGAACTGGCCCCGGAGGTGAAGGAGCAGCTCGACCGGATGCAGCAGGTGGAAATCGCCCTAGACCACCACCCGGCCCGCCAGTGGGAGAACCCCACCGGATTGCTGAAGCGACAAAAATATATGCAAAGCCTGCGGGACGAACTGGCCGACCGCACCGACAAACTGGCTAAATACACCGGACGCTACTGGCAGGAATTTTTGGACATTATGGATGTCCTGAAACACTTTGGTGCCCTCGATGCCACGGACAATCGCCCCACGGAACTAGGGGAAATGGCCGCCGCCATCCGGGGCGACAACGAACTGTGGCTGGCCCTGGCCCTGGCCTCCGGGGAATTTGACCATTTGGATACGCCCCAATTTGCCACCGCCTTTGCCGCCCTGGTGACGGAAAACTCCCGCCCCGATAGCTGGTGCCGCTACAAGCTTTCCGGCGCGGTGGAAGAAGCCCTCGGTGGACTGCACAGCCTGCGCCGTCAGCTTTTTCAACAGCAACACCGCCGCCGCATCGATGCCCCGATTTGGCTGGAGTATGACCTGGTGCCCATCGTAGAACAGTGGGCCTTGGGCGAAGACTGGGTGACGCTCTGTGCCAATACCAGCCTCGACGAAGGCGACATCGTCCGCATTTTGCGTCGCACCCTGGATGTGCTGTCCCAAATTCCCCATGTGCCCTACCTGGCGGATCATTTGCGCCTCACCGCCCGTCATGCCAAGGATTTGCTCAACCGCTTCCCCGTCAACGAAGACGTAGAGGGCTAAACACAGGAGCCGACCCATGGTGTCTTTCTGTCTGCCTGCTATCTGACCTGGAATCCCCCTCCGTTGCACATTGTGTAACCAGCGCCCCAGGGCGGGAGGGATTGGCCATAGTAGAGGTATCGCGTTGGGATATGGGCTATGGTCAACTGGACAGGACGTAGCGGCTATGGCCATCTGCGGCCCTGGGCCCTGACTCTGGGGCTAGCTGGGATGGTGTTGATAGGCGGCTGTGCTGGGGCTTCGATGATGGAAGCCATGGGCGAGGGCACCCAGGCCGATGGGGCGGGCTCGGTGGCAATGGAGGCCGATCCCCAGCGAGGGATAGCGGATCCTTCGGCGGAGGCCGTGGACACACAAATGATGGCGGAAGTTCCCCCAGTGCCGGGAGCGGAGGTGGGCCAAGCCACCCCCCAACTGGTGAAGCGGGCCACTTTGGTAATCACCCTCACCGATATTGACGGAGCCATGGCCCAGGTGCAGGCGGTGGTGCGTCAGGCCCAGGGGGATTTGCTGCAACTGGAGGATACCCGCCGCCCCGAAGGCACCGCCCATCAGGTGTATATGACCCTGCGGGTGCCCCAGGCCAAGCTGGATTCCACCCTGGCGGCGTTGCGAGAGTTGGGCACGGTGCAGTCCCAGTCCCTCAGCGCCGAGGATGTGTCGTCGCAGTTGGTGGATTTGGAGGCCCGAATTAAGAACCTGCGTCAGTCGGAAACCGCCCTGCAAAGCATCATGGAGCGATCCGGGGAAATTTCCCACGTCCTAGAGGTGGCGCGGGAACTGGGCACCGTCCGCGATTCCATCGAACGGCTGAGCGCCCAGCAGCAAAACCTTCAGCGCCAGGTGGCCTACTCCACCATCGACCTGACGCTACAAAGCCCCATGACGGCGGTGCCGCCCCTGCGCCCGGTTCCCGAAACCCTGGGCAACACCTGGCGAGCAGCAACCCAATCGGTGCAGGCGTTTACCGTGGGCGGGCTCAAAATCGGCCTGTGGCTGCTGGCCTATAGTCCCTATTGGGTGATCCTGACGGCGTTGATCTACGGCGGCTATCGGCTGCGACACCACCGTTTGCCCTCCGGCCCGGTGGACGGAGAACAGCCCTCCCCTGCGGACTCTTGAAGCGGTTTGATACCAAATCCGAGTTTCGCCCCAAGTCCCAAAGGGTAGGAGTGTAGGGTGCATTTCGCCAAGGCGAGGCTTTGCCAATGCGAAGCAATGCACCAACTAGGCCCAGTCTAGGAGCGAGGGAAAGGCAGTGCGCCCGTACAGGGGATTGATATAGTAGGGGGATATTTTTTGCGGCCCGTCCCCCTGGTGAAACGCCTATGCTGCCTGCCCTAACCCAATTTGGCGAAGAAATGTCCCACCTGACGGGAGTTCGCGCCATTATGAAGGACATTATCGAAACCCTGAGGGCGGGCCAAGGGCGAGACTTTATCAACCTCAGTGCGGGGAATCCGGTGATTTTGCCAGAGGTGGAGCAGCTTTGGCGAGACTGCACCCAGGATTTGCTCAACAGTATCGAGTATGGCGAGGTGGTCTGTCGCTACGGCACCAGCCAGGGCTATGGGCCACTGGTGGAGGCGATCTGCAACGACTTCAACCAGCGCTATGGGCTATCCCTCACCCATCGCCATGTGTTGATTACCCCCGGCAGTCAGGCGCTCTATTTTCTAGCGGCCAACGCCCTGGGCGGCTACACCCGCAGCGGCCAGCTTAAGGACATCGTGCTGCCCCTCAGCCCCGACTATACGGGCTATGGCGGCATTTCCCTGGTACCAGAGGCCGTAAAAGCCTACCGTCCGGCCTTGGATGTGGACGAGGCGGGCCATCGGTTTAAGTATCGGCCCGACTTTGGCCAGGTGCGCATTACGGCGGAGACGGGCTTCGTGCTGTTCTCCCGCCCCTGCAACCCCACGGGCAACGTGATCAGCGACGACGAGGTGCGCCAGATTACCGATCTCGCCGCCCTTCACCAGGTGCCCGTGCTGATCGACTCCGCCTATGCCCCGCCCTTCCCGGCCCTGAACTTTACGGCAATGACGCCCCTCTTTGGCGACAACATTCTCCACTGCATGAGCCTCTCCAAGGCCGGACTGCCGGGGGAACGGGTGGGGGTGGCCATTGGCGATCCGGCCCTGATTGAGGTGCTGGAATGTTTCCAAACCAATTTCTGCATCCACTCCTCCCGCTATGGACAGGCCATTGCCGCCCGCGCCATTGCCTCCGGTGCCCTGGCCGACATTTCAGAACGGGTGATTCGCCCTTACTACCAAGACAAGTTTGCCGTGCTGGCATCGGCGTTGGATGCGGCCATGCCCCAGTCGGTGCCCTGGTATCTGCATCGGGGAGAGGGGGCCATTTTCGCCTGGATTTGGTTCGACCACCTGCCCACCACCGATCAAGCGTTGTATCAACGGCTGAAGCAAGCGGGCGTCATTGTGGTACCCGGCAATCCCTTTTTCCCTGGTCTGCGGGAGGATTGGCCCCACACCCACCAATGCCTGAGAATTAGCCTCACCGCCAGCGCCACGGAGTTAATCACCGCCGCCGAGCGTTTGGCCCAGGTGGTGGATGATCTCTATGCCACGGCTTCCCCCGCCGCCGTTGCCCCTTCGGTTTAGGACAATCCCCATGGCAGAGACCGACTGGATCGAAATTGGCCGCATTGTGGCTCCCCAGGGGGTGCGCGGCGAGGTGCGCATTTATCCCAGCAGCGATTTCCCCGAACGATTTGTGGAACCGGGATCGCGCTGGATTCAACGACCCCACCAGCCAGAACCCCAGCCGATTACCCTGGTGCGGGGCCGATGCCTGGAAGGAAAGGGGCTCTACGTGGTAAAACTCGACGGCATTGACGACCGTGCCCAGGCGGAAGCCCTGCGTGGCTGTGCCCTGCTGGTACCCGCCGCAGATCGCCCCGATCTCGACGATGGGGAATTCTACGCCGCCGATCTAATTGGCCTACGGGTGATTCTCCAGGCCACCGGAATCGACCTAGGCACCGTCACCGATCTCTACGAAGCTGGCAACGACCTGCTAGAAGTCACCCTTCACCCTAGCGAAGGAGCGTCCCAGACCCAGGGCAAACCCAAACCCCGCAAGGTGTTGGTGCCCTTTGTGGAAGCCATTGTGCCCACCGTCGATCTGGCCCAGGGCTGTCTCTACCTCACGCCCCCCGGTGGCCTGCTAGATCCCTAGTTTTTGGCCCAGCAGACTTCCAACATCGGATGAACCGCCGCTAAACAGCCTGGAAACGTTCCTGGCTGAGCAAGACCGCACCCCTGCGGCTTGATGGGTGATCTGAGGCTTTGGTTTACGATTCCAGGGCGACCACTTCTTGGCTGAGGCGATCCCCGATCTCGTCTTCGGCAACGTCAAGGTCGTAATCCATCTGCAAGCCTAGCCAAAACCGGGGCGACATCCCAAAATAGCGGGCAAGGCGGAGGGCGGTGTCGGCGGTGATGCGGCGCTTACCGTGAACAATTTCGTTGATGCGTCGAGCGGGCACCCGCAGAGCCAAGGCAATTTGGTTTTGGCTTAGGTTCATGGGCTTGAGAAATTTCTCCAGCAAAATTTCGCCGGGATGCACGGGTTTTATCCTGTCATTCTCCATCGGGGCACCTCAGTGATAGTCTACGATCTCGACATCAAGGGCTTCACCAGCCTGCCAGACAAAGCAAATACGCCACTGATCGTTAATCTGAATGCTGTATTCACCCACCCTATCTCCTACGTTAAACGCCCATGGGTCAGCAGTGTACCTCTGTCACCCTTCATCTGCGGGGTTTGGCTATAATTACCGAAAGCATCAACGCTGATTATGCTGAATATCTCTTTGCCAGACAATTTAGAAGCGGTCATTACTCAACAAGCTGAGCAGGCTGGCTTTGATACGGCAACCGATTACCTGGTGCATTTAGTCTTAAGGGAACAAGAGCGCATCTCTCAGCAGACAAAGGTTGAGGCACTTTTGCTAGAGGGCTTAGAAAGCAGCGAACCCATTGAAGTAACGGATGAATGGTGGGAACGCCAGCAAGCCAAATACCTATGGCGAAAACTACCCCCAACAGAGATAGCCCAAAGGCTGCGAGAACGGGCTGCTAATTATACTGGCTTGATGAGTAAAGGCTTACCGGATTCTGCCTTTGACCGTGAAGCTATCTACGGTGATTAGTGGCCAATTATCTGTTAGATACGAATGTGGTGCTGCGATTAGCGGATTTATCTAGTCTGCAAAATGTTCTAGTGACTGAGGCTATTGCAATGCTGGTGAATCGCTCTCAATTTTGTGAAGCCTAAAAACTGCGATAATTTTAGGGAGACAAGTTAAAACTTAACTGCTTGTAGTCATCACTTTTCTCTCTAAAGGGGAGTACTGAACCAGATGAAGTATTAACACTACTTTGTCTAAAAGGATTTTTTAAATAGTCATTTGACTGTGGTTCAACTTCTAATCCGCATTGCCAACATATAGTGTGACTCTTATCATGAATATGTGCACCACACAAGTGACGTGCTTTTTCCTGGTTGTCAAGCAATAGTTTTTTAATGCCTGTTTCCAGACCAAACACAGCTAGGAGATGCTTCTCATGTTTACTCAGAAGAAAGTTTGTCTTTTCTTTATCCTTCTTTCTATAAGAAGATGTGCAAGCAACTTTAGCATCAGAAATCAAGCGAAATCTTGCCAAACGGATAGCCGCAGCTTCATAGCTGACACCAAAATGCTCGGCTACCAAGTGGATGGTTAAATATCTGATATTTAAAGGCGTATTTACTAACTTGTTCAGAAACTTTCTTGGCATCAGCAACTCGGCTGCAAAACTTTCTGCATTCCATTCCAATGAAGAATCTTCGTTGCTTGGGCCGCACAAATACTTATCAACATTGAAGTCATAAAGATAGTGATGGAGCTCATGGGCTAGTGTAAATCTCTGCAATACAGCAGGATGGTTTTTATTAAGCCCAATTAATGAGAAGTCTTTTTCTCTATAACAGAATCCCTTGAGTTTCATGTAAAATTTGCTCGGAAATTCTTCAAACGAGACTCTTACACCTAGGTCATAAGCTGCTTGATAAACATTTACAGGCAACTTGTGCAAAGAATGTTTATCCATAAAAGCATCTGCCCTTCTTTCTAATGTTGAGAGAGGCAATCTCTTGGCAACTGAACTCACTTTAGTGTAGTGAGTTTTTTCATTCTGAAAACTTCCTTTTGATCGAGATCCCCGTTTAAGCGGCAAAACTTCTAGCCTGGAAGATCTGCCACTCATTTTCTTGTGAAGACCTATAACATCAGTTACATAGTCTGCGCATTCACTGATATCCGAAGCCTGGGCTTGAGGTGCTTCAGAAGATTTAAAGTACCCTTCAAAGATTTCGTGCGTTGAGCATCCGTAGAGACAAATCAAAGCATATATTTTGTCCAAGTGCCTTTCAATATCTCCCTGTTCAATACTTCTAAGACTATCTTCGGGCACTCCAGAAATCTTTGCCACTTGACTAAGAGAGTCAAACCCTCGCCTAAGCCTAGCCTCAGCAATATTTTGACCGATCTTAACCTCTAGAGGATATTCACGATTAGATCTGTTGTTGGCCATCATCGTGTACCCTTCACCCGAAGACTCAATACAGGGGTACTATTCTCGCTAATCTCAAATTATAGTTGAAAATTTGGCCTATGACAATGAACTGAGGTGCTCTACAGCCTTGTCTTATATTTAGTGTTTAACGAGAGCTAAGTTACACTTAGACCACTATAGGTGGTGTGTGAGTTTGCAGATCCATAGAGTAGAAGTTATAATGGCTCGTGTATAGAGTTCAGATGTACGTCTATGCCCGCTACTTCTTCGGATTCAGATGCTTTCGGGTTTGGTGAGGGTTCGGATCCGTTATGGAGCGGCATAGTTGAGCAACCTTCTCTGTTTTCTTACCCAGGCATGGAGGATCCATTTCGGGAGGATCAAGCACCCCGCTCTGCGCCCAGATGGTATTCACAGCGTGACCTAAGCGAAGCTCAATCAATATTGGCTTTGCTCCGTAACTCAGATGAACCTCTCACGAAGCTACAGCTTGCTCAGTTACGCTACCCAGAGATTTTTGAGATGCCTACCTATATGTTTAGGGATCCAAAAGGCAAAAACTGGGACTTCGCTGATGTGATACAGAAGCATTATGTGAATAGGGTTGGTTTACTCCTCCGTAGCATTAGCGACAGTATTAATAGAACTTTAGATGAATTAGGCGAAGAGCCTAGTCAAAAGCTTCGTTATCTGGGGTCAGTCTCCTTGGCTATTCAAATTGGCGAGGATAGCTGTGGGAGATCGCTGTACGTTTATCACGGCCAGGATTTACCACAACCACCAGAAAGCCTGGAGCGATTTATGACATGGGCAGAAGTGCACCGTTCTAAGAACAGTAGATTACATCGTCTTGCGAGTGAGTTGCTAGATGTCAACTCTAATCCTCTAGGAATGCAACTTAATAATGAAGACTATCCTGAAGAAACTTACGATCTTTGGGAGGGAGATACTTGGGCGGAAGGGTAAATTTATTTGTACATTAAAGAGCCGAGAAACTCCACAGTCTTCTTTTTCCTAAGCTCCAATAAAAAAACTACCCTTCAGGTGTTTGCCCCCTTCCTTCAGGGCTTCACCAAACAATAGAGCGGCTGCGGCAACGGCTCCCAGGGTTCTTGGGCGCTAAACGACCGATTTTGGCGCTGTTTCACCAGAAGCCTGGAATCTACACTGACGCTTTAGCGGTTACTGATTAGGCGCAGCGGAACAGTGGCTATGATTGAAATACCATCGCGTTCAAAGCTATGACTCTTTTGACGGCTAAACAACTGAGCCTAGCGGATGTAGAGGCCAAGTTTGCCCTGCGCCAGGTGGAGGAGCCTCAGTTTTTCCCAGAATGGCAGGGGATAGTGCCCCAACTCACCCTGGCAGATCAGCAGTGGTTAGATCAGGTTAAGGCCGATTTCCTAGCCCTGGCCAAGCACCCCCTCCATGAGGAAATTGTTAAATTGGTGGTGCTGGCCCCGTTGTTGTCCTTAGCTGGGTTGTGTCGGCCACCCTTTTTACCCAGTGCCGAGCAGCCCGTTGAAGTATCCGTTCCCGATGGTGAGGATCTCATTCGAGGACGCATTGACGTTTTGATCCTGCATCAAACCCTATGGGTGACGGTGATCGAATCAAAGCGTCAGGGGCTAGACGTGAGCGCAGCCCTACCCCAAGCCCTAGCCTACATGCTGGCTCAACCCTACGATTCCAATCCTGCTTTTGGGCTAGTCACCAATGGTAGCCACTTTATCTTTCTCAAACTGGTAATGGGGGCTGAACCCCGGTATGCCCTATCGGACGAATTTACACTGCGAAAGCAGGGCAACGATTTGTACAGCGTCTTAACGATTTTGAAACGATTGGGGCAATTGGCGACCCAGCCGATGGCGGCTTAAGGTTGGCTTCTTGTCGTCATGACGGCTGCGATCTTCCCCCCTTCTGGCGCAACCAGTCTTTGGCCCAAGTGGCCTCATCCGCCCCTAGGGGTGGTACGGGATCTTGCTGATAGTCGATGGCCAGATCGTAGCTGGCCCGGTCATAAACCCCGGTCACTAAGCTTTGGAGATCCACCCAAATGGCGGGATCTTCGGCTTGGAGGGGAACGGGAAAAGAAGGAATCGGATCGGCCAGGTTGAAGCCGTAGAGGGCGGCGAGAGGGCGCTGTTCGGCACGGCTGACGAGGATACGATAGAGCGTGGTCACTACGGCTCCGCGTAGGGGAAGTGGCCCAAAGGCGCGAATCAGATCAACCTCGATGAGGTGGGTTTGGCTGCCCAAAATGGTGAGCCGTTTTTCTTCGTAGAGTTGTCGTCCTTTGCCTGATCGTTTGTTGCTGGGCGAGAGGATTTCTAGGGTCGTGATTACGGCTCCTGTTCCTACTTCGCGAATTTCTAAAAACCGCTCTGTTACCTCCTCTGGCATGGGTAGTTCAACCATGATTGGCTCTACTAAAACTTGCCCCTGGGCTGATGGTTGTAGGGGAAGTTCGGCTCTCGATAATCCCCGAAAAATTGACGCATCTGGGCGACCTACTTGCAAATCCATCGGCCCCTCTTGGTAGACCCGTTTTTCGATGGCGACGCGATATTTAGGGCGTAGGGATGGGCCTAGGCTATCGGCAATGGCGACCAGCAAACGATTGTGGAACTCTGGCCACAGTTCGGGGTGTTCCAGGTAGGGATCCATTCCGGGGAAAGGAGACGGCATGGCGATTGGTCGATGGGCCTTCCTCTCCATCCTAGGGCGTTGCCATCTATTCGAGGGACTCGTCACAGCCAAGCCAGGGCCAAAGCGATAGAATGCCAAATTGAGCTAGGTTGTTTTCCTCGTTCCCTAGGGGACGTTTCACGATGGGCGAATTTGACCAACACTACCGACGGTTTTCGGGACAAAGACAGTCCTGGCGGCAGGCGTCGCGGGGTGTCCGGCGGCGGTGGCTGGGGGTGACCCGTGGGGTCGTTGGTGGAATCACCCTCTCCCTGGGGCTAGGCTGGGCTGGAGCAATCCAAGCCGCCCAAAACCCGGTCATCCAAGTGGGCATTGTGCAGCGGTTTGGGGAAGAGTTGCGGGATCGCCTGGTGATTGAAGCCCTGCCGGGGGAGCAGCTCACCCTGCGCTTTGAGACCGATGGCCAAGCCCAAACGGTGACGACGACCAAGGTTGTCCTAGGTCTGACGCCGACGCCCCTGCCGGAAGCTACCCTGCAAGAGCGGGTAGTGCTCAGCAACCATCGCAGCTTTGAAAGCGCCGAGCACAGCGCCCACGAATGGCGGCAGCTTGGCATTGAGCCGGAAATTGCCCAGCCGGGGGGCTGGGAAGTGTGGGCCAACCGCGAAGCCTACGATAGCCCCTTGGTGCGGCGACTGTTGGTGCAAAACCTAAAGGACAACGGCTTTAACGAGGTGCATCTGGATAGCCGGGTGCTGGGGCAAATTCCCAAGGCCTATTTTGAGGCCAATGGCTTTCGTTATCACCGCGACACCCTGGATTTGCAATCGAGCAGCGGCGTGATTCGGGTGATTCAATCTGGCGAGGAAACCGTAAACCGCACCTATGGCGGCACCCTGCGGCTTCAGCCCAACACCTACGGCACCTATACCCTGGTGAATGCGGTGCCGATTGAAACCTATCTGCGTGGCGTGGTGCCCCACGAAATTGGCCCTGGTGCCCCTGTTCCAGCCATCGAGGCCCAGGCGATTTTAGCCCGTACCTATGCCCTGCGGAATCTGCGCCGCTTTGAAATTGACGACTACGAACTCTGTGCCGATACCCAGTGCCAGGTCTATCGCGGCCTGACGGGCACGGCTTCGGTGACGGATCGGGCGATTGTGGCCACCAGCGGCCAGGTGCTCACCTATCAAAACGAACTGGTGGATGCGCTGTATTCCTCCACCACGGGCGGCGTTACGGCCCCGTTTAGCGATGTATGGAACGGCCCCGACCGTCCCTACCTGCGCTCTGTGGTGGATTCCGTCACCGGAGCCTGGGATTTGACCCAGCGGCCCCTCAACAACGAGGAAAATTTTCGGGCCTTCATTTCCCTCAACCGAGGCTTTAACGAGGAAACTTGGCGACTATTCCGCTGGCGCAACGACAGCACCCTTGCCGAAATCACCCAAGACCTGAAGACCTTTTTGGGCCGTCGTCAGCATCCCATGGCGGGGCTGCGTCAAGTCACCGGAGTGCGGGTGGCAGAACGGGCCGCGTCGGGTCGGGTGCAAGCCCTAGAGATTGAAACCGATTTGGGCGTTGTGCGTTTGCAGAAAGACGAAATTGTCCGGGTGTTGACCGCTCCCCGCAGTCTGTTGTTCTATGTGGAGCCTATCTATGATCCAGCGGCTCCAGCCACGGATGCTGGCCCGACGCTAACGGGCTATCGTTTTGTGGGCGGGGGCTGGGGCCATGGGGTCGGCCTCAGTCAAGCTGGATCCTACAATTTAGGTAATCTAGGGTGGAGCCATGGTCGCATCCTCCAGTTTTACTACCCCGGCACCACTCTCCAACCCATCAGCGATGCCCTTGTGTTTTGGCGAGATCCCCTAACCGCCGATGCTGCGCCTTCTCCCTAGTTCCTCCACCGTCCCATGTCCTACGCCTCGTCTGGCCCCTCTCCTCAGCTTGATCCAGCCCTTAGGGCTGATCAGCCCTTATTTTCGGTGCGGTTTTGGGGCGTGCGAGGGAACATCCCGGCCCCTGGCCCCGATACCGTGCGCTACGGAGGCAATACGGCCTGCGTGGAGGTGCAGGTGGCGGATCAACGGCTCATTTTTGATGGTGGTACGGGGCTGCGTTCCCTGGGGCTTCAGTTGGCCCAGCAGGATGACCCCGTGGAGGCCCACCTCTTTTTTACCCACACCCACTGGGATCGCATCCAGGGATTTCCGTTTTTCCACCCCGCCTTTGATCCCAAGAGCCAGTTACATATCTATGGTGCTGCTGCCCTGAATGGCGCTTCCATCAAACAACGGCTGACCGAGCAAATGCTGCGGCCCAACTTTTTTAAGCCCTTGCAAACCATGGCCGCCCACCTAACCTTCCACAACATTCAGCCCGGTGGCCATATTCAAATTGGCGATGTGGAGATAGAGACCCTAAGCCTGAATCCCCATACCGCCGCCCTGGGCTATCGGGTGAGCTGGCAGGGCAAATCCTTAGTCTATGCCAGCGACACCGACCCCACCGCCGCCGAGGTCGATCCTAACCTGCTGTTCCTCTCCGCTGGGGCCGACCTGCTGATTTTCGATGGCACCTACCTCGATATGGCCTACGCCGATCCCCAAAGCCACCACCAGGCTCCCTGGCACCTGGGTGTCGAAATTGCCAAAACCAGCGGGATAAAACGGCTGCTCCTGTTTCACCACAACCCCTGCCACAACGACAGCTATCTAGCCCAGCTCGAACAGCACATCCAGGCTACCTTTCCCGCCGCTGCCCTGGCCCAAGAAGGCATGGTCATCGACCTCTTTGGCCTCTAACGGTAACCTCTCATCCGCCTCTCAGCCCAACTCCAAACCCGATGACCCCGATGTTTCGGAGATCAACGTTTGTTTGACAAGCGCCATCTGGATCGATAGGTTGTACCCTATTCGGACAGTCGTACCGGGTTCGGCCATGTTTTCGTTTTTCACCAAGTTTGACTATCTGCTGCGGGAAACCCTCCTGGGCCTGCGACGGGGCGGCTGGATGAACTGGGCCGCTATTAGCACCATTACTGTGTTGCTGTTTTTGTTTGGCATCAGTCTGCAATCTACCTGGCAGTTGGAGCGGTTGCTGAACCAGTTTGGCAGTCAGCTTGAGGTATCGGCCTACCTGCAAAGCGGCTTTCAGGCCAGCGAGATGCAGTCCGCCGTGGCCACCATTCCCAATGTGGTGGAAGTAACGTCCATCACGAAGGAAGAAGCCTGGGCCAAACTGGTACAAGACCTGGGCCTATCCGACATTGAAGGAGCCACCGACCAACTGAAGGGCAACCCCCTGGTGGACGAACTGAAGGTGAAGGCCAGGGATTCAGAATCGGTACCCGCCATTGCCACCCAACTTCAGCAGATGGAGGGGGTAGACGAAGTGCGCTACATCGACGAAGCTGTCACCCGCTTAGCCCAACTCAACGACGGCCTACAGTGGACGAGCGCCATTGTAATCGCGATTCTGACCCTCACTGCCACCGCCGTCATCACCACCACCATTCGGCTGATTGTGCTGGCCCGCCGCCGCGAAATTGAGGTGATGCAGTTGGTGGGCGCAACACGAGCTTGGATCTACCTACCCTTCATTTTGCAAGGGGCCGTCTTTGGTATCGCTGGGGCCACCGTGGCCTGGGGGCTCTTGTTCACCATCCAAACCTTTCTGGTAGAAATGGCCACGCAACAGGCCGATTTCATTCAGTTTTTGGCCCAAGGTCTCAGCCTCAACCCCCACCAAATGACCCTCTTGGCCACCGCCCTGGTCGGCCTAGGCACCCTGGTTGGGCTGATGGGCAGTCTACTGGCGGTACGTAAATTCTCCCTCCGCTAACGAGCCAGAAACTAGGACGACGAGGAAGCCCGACTCCCGATTCCCTGAGAGCCAATTACGGCGCAGGCTAATGGCCAGCCTCTTTGCGATACTTGGCCCTGCGGGTTTGGGGGGGCTGGCTGGGGTCGATGCGTTCGGCCACGCGCAGTTTGGCGGATCTGGCTCTGGGGTTGGCAGCTACCTCCTCCTCGGTGGCAATGATCGGCTTTTTGGTGATGATGTGCAGATCTGGGTTTTCCTTTAGACGGTGCTTCACCAGGCGATCTTCCAAACTGTGGAAGCTAATGATCGCCAGCCGTCCCCCCGGCACGAGCCACTGGGGCGCTCTGGTTAACAGGGTTTCGAGTACTTCCAGTTCTTGATTGACCACAATCCGCAGGGCTTGGAAGGTGCGGGTAGCAGGGTGAATGCGGCCATGGCGATAGGTCTTGGGCACACAGCGGGAAATGGCCTCTGCCAAGTCGGTGGTGGTTTGAAAAGGGCGTTGATCCACAATGGTGCGGGCAATGCGGCGAGAAAGCCGTTCTTCGCCGTAGGTGTAGATCGCATTGGCCAAGTCGGTTTCATCCCAGGTGTTGACCACCTCGGCAGCGGTGAGGGCTTGGTGGGGGTTCATCCGCATATCTAGGGGGGCGGTGTGGCGAAAGCTAAAGCCCCGTTCGGGAATATCAAACTGGGCCGAACTGACGCCCAAATCCGCCAAAATGCCGTGGAAACGCTGCGATCCTGGGTCAAACTGGGCGAAATTCCCGGCCCAAAATGTCACCCGATCTCCCAATTCCTCCAGGGTTGACCGGGCCGAGGCCAGGGCCATGGGATCTTGATCCACCGCCACCAGCCGCACCATGGGGTCGCTGGCCAAGATTAGCCGACTGTGGCCACCGCCGCCCACCGTAGCATCTAGGTAAAGCCCCTGGGGGCGAATCTGCAAGCCCTCCACCACCGCATCGGGCAGCACAGGAATATGGTGAAAGGCGTTAACCATCTCTATTCTAGTCCAGTGGTTCTGGGCGCTATCCTATCGCCTACAGTGTCTTTTGGGGGAGGAATTTGGCTGGCGGGCACCGATCCCCGGCTTCTTGGCTAACCAGCAAGGCTTTTGGGTTGCCCAGCATCAGAAACCGGGGATCTTTAGCTCAGGGTGTCACGATATTCATTCAGCACAGCCAGCACTTGAGTCAGCTTGCGGCGGTTGTCGTCCGAAGAATCGGCCAAGAAACTCAGGAGTGCAAGATCTCGTTCAGTTTCGATTCTAGCTCGGCGAGTCGCTCGTTCTGTTTCCTCAATTCTTCGTTCTGTTTCCTCAATTCTGCGTTGCTCTGCTTCAGCGCGGCGGTTTGCCTCTCGGTTTCGACTGTTCCACTCAACGCCGAAATTAACCACTGCCACCACGAGGGCTGCCACGGTGAGTCGGTTGCTCCAGTCTCTGGGGTCGGTGATGAGTTGGAGTAATTGGAAGTCTTGTTCGTCATAAAACCGCAGAAACGCAACAGCGATGGTGAGGACAGTGAGCGTTGTACCGGGCAACAGAGCCAGAAAATTGAGCCACACCTGGCGGTTAACCATGTCTATTCTAGTCCAGGGCTTCTGGGCGCTATCCTAGCGTCTAAAGCATAACCTTGGCGTTGGGGCGCAGATCCCTGGTTTCTTGGTCTATTAGCCAGAATTTTGGGTCGCCCGACAGCAGAAACCGGGGATCTTGGCTAGAGTTCACCATACGCCTGCAAAAATTGGATGAAATCCGCTACGGCTGCTTCGACTTCGGCACTGGGGTCGAGTAAATACCGTGCTTGGAGAACGTCCATCGATTTTGGATGCTAGCTCGGCGAGCCGCTCGTTCTGTTTCCTCAATTCTTCGTTGCTCTTCCTCAATGCTAGCCTCTACGGCTATCTGGCCATGGGTTGAGTATGATAAAACCATGTCAT
Organism: Nodosilinea sp.; assembly: GCA_040396995.1. Lineage (GTDB taxonomy): Bacteria > Cyanobacteriota > Cyanobacteriia > Phormidesmidales > Phormidesmidaceae > Nodosilinea. The sequence goes on from JBBAWV010000002.1 coordinate 20,145, forward strand.
CAACAGTGACATTTCTTTACAACTTCCCCCATTGCCCTTCTCTCCAGATTTTCCCCGATTATGGTTGCAGAACTGACGATTGCCGCCCTAGAAACTCACACCTGGCGCTGGCAAGATCACCACATTACCTACACCGTTCAGGGCCACGGGCAACCCCTGTTGCTAATCCACGGGTTTGGGGCGTCCTTGGGTCACTGGCGTAAGAATATTCCCGTCCTAGCAGAAGCAGGCTATCGGGTCTATGCCCTGGATTTGCTGGGGTTTGGGGCGTCAGATCAGCCCGTGTTGGACTACAGCCTAGATCTCTGGCAAGCCCTGCTCTACGACTTTTGGGCGGAACTGGTGCAGGTTCCGGCCATCTATGTGGGTAACTCTATCGGCGGATTGCTGACCCTGATGCTGCTGGCCAACCATCCCGAAGCCGCTAGGGCTGGGGCCGTTCTGAACTGTGCGGGTGGACTCAACCATCGCCCCGAAGAAATGCATCCGCCCCTCAGTTGGGTGATGGAAGCCTTTACCTGGCTGGTGAGTTCCGAAACCGTGGGGCCAGTGGTGTTTAACCAGGTGCGCCGCAAGGGCCGCATTCGCAGTTCCCTAAAGCAGGTCTACCGCAACCGCGCCGCCATCACCGACGACCTGGTGGAGATGATCTACGCCCCCGCCTGCCAGCCCAATGCCCAAAAGGTGTTCGCCTCCATCGTGACCGCACCCCCAGGGCCAAAACCTAGCGACCTACTGCCCACCATCGCGCAGCCCCTCCTCGTCCTCTGGGGCGAAAACGATCCCTGGACGCCCATCCAAGGGGCTAAACTCTATCGCCAACTGGCGGAGGATCCCACCCAAGCCGTCACCTTCCACAGCATCCCCAACACCGGGCACTGCCCCCACGACGAACGCCCCGACGTAGTGAATCCCTTGCTAATCGACTGGCTGGGGACACTGGAGCCCACTATTCACCAGGCATCCTCAGTAGATCGCAAAGCCCCCAAAGCCCTCCCCTAAATCCCTCTTCCCATTTGAGAGAGGGACTTTGAATCGCCTCCGACTCCCCTCTCCTCGTGGGAGAGGGGCTGGGGGTGAGGGCAGAGTCAAGGTTGAGAGACATCTTTTCGATTTTTCGATCTACTGATCCTGACAAATCACTGTCCAAAGTCCCCTGCGAACGATACCGCCTAACTGTATACAATGGACGGTATACAAGTCAGTATCCTGCTAGGATCGGCGGAGTCCCAAGAATCCAAAAGACCACAAACCCGCTCTGCGGATACGGCTTGGCCCTCACCCCCAACCCCTCTTCCAGGAGGGAGAGGGGAGCCGGAAACTCCTTCGACATCTCTCTTCTTACTCCAAACCCCCTATGACCACCGTGCCTACTATCCAGTCCCAAGGTCAACCCGCCCAAGACCACGCTGTTCATGGTCAGCCCGTGCGGCGGGTGAATGGCAAGCGCCTCAACCAAAGCCTAGACGACCTGGCCCACATTGGGCAGGTGGACAACGGCGGCATTTGTCGACTGGCCTTTAGCCCAGAGGATATTCAGGGTCGGGAACTGGTGCGCCGCTGGATGATTGAAGCGGGGATGACCGTGCGGCTGGATACGGCGGGAAACATGATTGGGCGCTTGCCGGGACGGCTGGATCTTCCGGCCCTGGCGACGGGTTCCCACATTGACACGGTGCCCTGCGGCGGCAAGTTTGATGGCTGTTTGGGCGTATTGGCCGGAATCGAAGTGGCCCGCACCCTGCAAGGGCACAGCCTTCAGTTGGATCATCCCTTTGAGGTGATTGTCTTTGCCGACGAAGAAGATACCATGATTGGCAGTCGCGCCATGGCCGGAACCGCTTCCTTGGAGGTCACCGACTATCGCCGTAAGGATGGCCAGCCCATCGACCAATGCATTCAGCAGGTGGGGGGGGACTGGGGACGGTTGGCCTTGGCCCGCCGCACCCGTGGCGATGTTTGCGCCTTCGTGGAACTGCACGTAGAGCAGGGGGGCGTGCTGGAAACCGCCAAGACCCAAATCGGCGTGGTGCAAGGGGTGGTGGGGATGCAGCGCTACCAAATTCACATTGCCGGACGCCCCAACCATGCCGGAACCACCCCCATGGATCAGCGTCAGGATGCCCTGGTTGCTGCGGCTCAGGTGGTGCTGGCCGTCAACCAACTGGCTACCGATCCACTGGGGCAGCGCGTCGCCACCGTGGGAGCCTTGCAGGTGTCGCCCAACGCCGCCAACATTGTGCCCGGAAAAGTCATCGCTAGCCTGGACGTGCGCGATCTCGATCAAAACGTGATCGACAAGCTGGTGAACGACCTCAAAATCGAGCTGGTGGCCATTGCCCAGCGCACCCACACCCACATCGAAATCCTGCCCCAGCTGAATGTGGCCCCCAGCCCCGCTGCCCCCCACATTCAGTCCACCATTGCCGAAGTCTGCGCCACCCTGGGACTGAGTTCCATGCCCATGCCCAGCCGCGCCGGACACGACGCCCTCGAAATTGGCCGCTTTACCGACATGGGCATGATTTTTGTGCCCAGCGAAGGCGGCTTCAGTCACTCCGAGGTGGAATACACCTCCCCCGACCAATGCACCCAGGGGGCCAACGTGCTGCTAGAAACTCTACTGCGTTTAGACCAGCACTATAGCTAGGCCGTCTGTCATCAACACCATTAGGGCTCTGGGGTAAAGGTACCGCCCAGGTTATTGACGATGGCGCGGGTATTGACGGTCATCATGCCCAGATAGCTGTCTCCCTCACTGCCGGGGGCACCGATGGAGTCGGCGTAGAGTTCTTGGTCGGCTAGGGTCACTCCGGCCTCCTGGGCCACGGTGCTGATCAGTTGGGGGTTGATGGTGGTTTCGGCAAAGATGGCGGGCACTCCCAGGTCGCGAATTGTTGTCACGAGCTGCTGCACCGTTTGGGCACTGGGCTGTTCCTCGGTGCTAATGCCGATCAGCGTTCCCACCACCGACAGGCCGTAGGCGTTGGCGTAGTACTGAAAGGCGTCGTGGGTGGTGACGAGCTGGCGCTGGTTGGGGGGAATGGTGGCGGTCTGGACCTCAATCCAGTCGTGCAGTTGGTTGAGGTCTTCGATATAGGCGGCGGCGTTGGCGGTGAAGGTATCCGCCTGATCGGGGGCAAGGGCGATCAATTCGTCCCGAATCGCCTCCACCATGGGCACCACATTGCTCACATCGCCCCACACATGGGGATCGGGCACGGTTTGTCCCTTGTCTTCCAGATCTACCGGGGGCACTACTTCGCCCACCGCCAACCGCTGAGCATTGGCCCCCGCCGCATTCAGCAGCCGAATCAGACCGGGCTCTAGGTTGTAGCCATTGTAGAGAATCAGATCCGCCTGCTCGAAGGCCACACTGTCGGCGGGGACAGGCTCGTAGACGTGGGGATCGGTACCGGGCTGGAGGATGCTGGTAAGTTCAATGTGATCGCCACCAATCTGCTCGGCCCAGTCGGCAACCAGGGTGTTAGTAGCCACCACGGAGGGTTTTCCGGCTTCAACACCTGCCCCGGTAGTCTCCTGTTCGCCAGAGTCGCAGCCGACTAATCCGGCCCCAACAACCGATAACAGCAGGGCCAAGGCTCGATAGCGTGGGGCTAGCGGGGTGTTAACAATTCGTTGCATAAACCACATTTCATATTCCTTTCATTTTTACGGTACACTAGATTTCATAATCATTTCATTTTTGAATGGTTCCCGCCTAGGCGCTCACCCTAACCCGGCGATCTTCGGAGATTTCCCATGGCACCCCGTTCCCGTCGCACCCGTCCCTCTGCACCCCAAGGTACTCCCCAAATCACGGTGGATCACCTCACGGTTAACTACCGCGATACCCAGGCGTTGCGCAACATTAACCTGACGGTGCGGCCCGGTCGGTTAGTGGGGATTTTTGGCCCCAACGGCGCAGGAAAAAGTACCCTAATGAAGGCCATGTTAGGGTTGATCCCGGTGGTGACGGGGCAAGTAACCTACGGCGACGACACCCTAGCTCACCAGCTTGATCGGGTAGCCTACGTGCCCCAACGGTCACAGATTGACTGGACGTTTCCCGCCACGGTGTGGGATGTGGTGATGATGGGCCGGGTGAAGCAGACGGGCTGGCTGAACCGCTTTTCCGCCACCAGCCGCCAGATCGCCAAGGACGCCCTGGATCGGGTAAGGATGTTGGAGTTTAAAGATCGTCCCATCGGTGCTCTATCCGGTGGACAGCAGCAGCGGGTATTTTTGGCTCGTGCCTTGGCCCAGGGGGCAGAGATTTTTTGTTTTGACGAACCCTTCGTGGGGGTCGATCAAAAAACCGAGGCGGTGATTTTCCAGATTTTCCACGAGTTAGCCGATGCCGGAAAAACCGTCCTGGTAGTGAACCATGATCTCGGTGAATCTATCACCAATTTTGATCAGATTATTCTCTTAAATAAAGAACTCATCGCCGCTGGCCCCCGCGACTGGGTACTCACCCACGACAATATGACCCGCGCCTACGGTGGGCACATCGGGTTCTTTGGCCATGTGGCCTAGTGGGGCACTGGGGATGACCATATCGCCCAGCATAGCCCTGCTGAACTGGTTCTACGAGCCACTGCAATTTGCCTTCATGCAGCGATCCCTGGCGGTGGCGATCATGGTGGGCATCATCTGCTCGGTGGTGGGAAGTTACCTGATGGTGCAGCGCCTTGCCCTGCTGGGGGATGCCATCAGCCATTCGGTGCTGCCCGGATTGGCCATTGCCTTTTGGCTGGGGGTGAATATTTTTGTGGGGGCGTTCATCGCGGGGGTGATCAGCACAGTACTGATTGCCTGGATTCATCGGCGGTCGCCCATCAAAGAAGATGCCGCCATGGGCATTGTATTTTCGGCCTTTTTTGCCCTCGGCATTACCTTAATTACAACGATTCAAAAAGACAACAAAATCGACCTCAACCACTTTCTATTTGGTAATATTCTCGGCGTCACCCCTGGGGATGTGCGGGATACAGCCATCATTGCGGCCCTGGTGCTGCTGACGGTGGTGCTGTTGTACAAAGAACTGCTGTTCTATAGTTTCGACCCCCTCGGTGCCCAGGCCAGCGGCTTACCCACCGGGCGGCTAAACTTTGGGCTCATGGTACTGATTGCCCTCACCGTGGTCGCCAGCATGAAGGTGGTGGGAGTGATCCTCGTCCTCGCTTTGCTGATTACCCCCGGCGCAACGGCTTACCTGCTGGTGCCTCGGATGCATCAAGTCATGGTTCTAGGAGCCAGCCTGGGGGTAGTCTCCAGCCTCAGCGGCATGTACCTCAGCTACTACTTCAACCTGCCCTCCGGCCCCGCCATTGTGTTGGTAGCCTCTGGGTTCTTTGCCCTGGCCCTGCTGTTCAGCCCTCGCCACGGCCTGCTGACCCAAATCCCAAAACTAAAACCATCCCCCTCCCTAGGATCTTTGCCAGAGGACACCCCTGGGGCGGATCATTCCGATAACTAGGCCGATCTAGACCAGTTCACAAGTTGGCTAGGCCGATCCGAAAGCACGATTGGGGTGTCTGTAGTTCTCCTTAGTCAACGCTTAGGAAGCACACCCCATGAACGCATCCCTTCAATGCGCTGGATTCAACGCGATATCCCTTCCCTCATGCGGGGGCCAAGGGGCTAGCCAAGGTTGGGAAGAACGGGGTTCAGGCCGATAGGGAAAGCATTGCAACAACACCATAGCGGTTCTCGATAGGGTGCAAGGTTCGGGATTGAAGCGATATAGTCATCCCGACTAACTTTGAGACAGTTAAGAGCTTGCTGTACCAGGATTCTAGCCGCTTAAGCCGTCTCGTTCTTATCGAAAACAGCTATACCGAGGAAAGGCGCTTAATCCCCAGCAACCACGGCTGTGGTGCTGGTATCGGTTGCCGCCAAGCGCCCCACCGGTCGGCCCAATCGGTCTTATACCAAATCCTAATCGAATAACCCCGATTCCCAGCCCAGCAAACCGTAGGGGCGAGGTCTCCTCGCCCGCTGATACCGGGGGCAAACAAGTCGGATTTGGTCTTAAGCGTCAGACCCGCTCGCTTTAGGCTACCAAGGACAGGCTACTCTGGAGCGCACCGCTAAGTACGAGGCCCAGTGCCAACAGCACCATCGTCGCTTCAGCCTGACACGGATGGACGGCTATTGATCAACCTGAGCAGCCACCAAGGCCAGGAACGACTATGATTTAGGCCGTGATTTTTCTAGGCCATGATTTGGATGGGGGCCGCTATGGGGAGGCAAGCAACGCTCATTCAGCCTAGGGTCTTCTCCGGCTGGCGGTGGTGGGCGAGTTTTGCGGCGCGGGGGCTGGCGCGATGGGGCCCAGGGCTGGTCCTAGCGCTGGTTCTAGGGCTCATGCTGTGGGGAGAAACCTTGGGGCTAGCCAGTCCGGCCATGGCTGAACGTCCCGTGTCGGATCCCGCGACTTCGGAACGCTCCATTTCTGAATGGCCCATTTCTGAACTGGTGATTGTAGATGCGGCTTTGGCCGAGGCTGCCATGGCATTACCCCTAGCTCCCCATCAGCGGCTGGTGGTGGTAGATGCGCCCCCCGGTCAAGCTTTGGTGGCCATTGCCCAAGTCCTGCGCCCCTACCGTCATCTATCGGCCCTCCACTTGATTACCCACGGTCAGCCCGGTCATCTCTATTTGGGCCATACCGACATCGATAGCGCTTGGTTGCGCCACCACCGAGCCGACCTGCAACCCTGGCGCAGTGCCCTACTCCCCCAGGCTGACCTTTTGATCTACGGCTGCGAGGTGGCCCTGGGGACAGCGGGTGGGACGTTCCTCGACACCTGGCGAGACCTGCTAGCCGTGGATGTGGCGGCGTCGAGTACCCCCATCGGCTCTGCGCTCCTAGGCGGCAACGGCGGGCTGGAACGGCACCAAGGCACCATGGACACGAATCCCCTCACAGGTCTGGACACCTGGCCCATTCTGCTGAAGCAAATCACCGTGACCTCCACCGCCGACCACGGCCCCGGTACTCTACGAGAGGCTATCCTCCAGGCCAACCGCACCCCCGAAGACGACCGTATTTCCCTCGAAGCCGTTAGCGGTACCATCGCCCTGGAAGCCCCCCTACCCCCCATTGCCGGAAATCTGTTTTTGGTGGGCAATGATGACGATGTGCTAAGCGGCGAGCAGGCCCATCGTGTTTTGGTGGTGAACCAGGGTGAGGTGACCCTCCAAAACGTGACTGTGGCCAACGGTCTGGCCAGCGGCGATGACGGCCTAGCGGGGGCCGGGGGCAGTGCTGGATTGGGGGGTGGTCTGCTCATCAACGACGGTATCGTCACCCTAAGTCACGTGCGCTTTGTGGATAACCAGGCCGTGGGCGGCAATAGCCTGCCCCGCCAAGACACCCAAGACACCGCCCTGCGTCTGGAAAAGCAGCGCTACACCCTCAACCGGGGGGCCATCGCCGGGGTGAACGGCATCGGCATTCACCAGGTGGATACCCTGCCCGTGGCCCCCAAGGGTCTCAGTATCGACAGCCTAGATAATCGGGTGAAGGCCAACCGGGGCGCGATGGCGGGGGTGAACGGCATTGGGGTGGGCGGCATTGGCACCATTGCCTTTGCGGGGGGTGGCGGCTTTGGTGGCTTGGGCAATGCGGGCAACGGTGGCAACGGCGGCAACGGCGGCACGGAGGGTGGTAACGGCGGCAACGGTGGCGACGGCGGCAACGGCGGCGTGGGCATTTTTGGGGGCAGTGGCCCCTGGGGTGACCTCGGCACCCTGGGCACAGCGGCCTTTAGCGGTGGCGGTGGTTTCGGGGGGGTGGGCAATGCGGGCAATGGGGGCCGGGGGGGCAATGCCGAAGCGCCCACCGCCAGCGGCGGCAAGGGAGGTAACGGCGGCAGCGGCGGCAATGGAGGATTTGGCGGTGGCGGCGGGGCCGGGGGGGTTGGCGGTGAGGGCGGCTACTTTGGCATGGCCGGAACCCCAGGCACTCCGGGGCTGGGCGGCTTTGGCGGTGGGGATGGAGCCTTGGGCCTCGGCGGTGGTGGCGGCGGGCTGGGCGGCGCTATCTTCCTCAAAGCGGGGCGGCTGATGCTGCACAACACCGTTTTTGAGCACAACGAAGCCATCGGTGGCGACGGGGCCAATCTAGGCCAGGGTAAGGGGGGCGCTATCTTTATCAAACCCGGCCCCAGCCCATCCAGCCCCAGAACCTTCAACTTTGGCAAACCCGACACTGGCCAACTCGGTTCTAGCCAACTCGGTTCTAGCCAACTCGGTTCTAGCAAAGCTAGCCAGCCCCCCCAGGTGCGGGCCGTGGGCAAGTCCCCCACCTTTCGCAGCAATCGGGCTACCGATGAGATCCAGTCCCCAACGGATAATGCGGATATTTATGGGTGGATTAGCGTGGCGGGTGGGCCATAGTGGCGGTTTTAGGGGTAGGGGCGAGGAGGCCTCACCCCTACGGTGTTTGGGGTGAGGAATCGGGGTAATCTCACTCGGATTGGGTATAAACCGTAACTTCGGTGGGTTGAGTCTGTTTGGTTTCGTAGTAGCGGCAGGCCCAATAGCCCACGCTGTAGATCAGGGTGGCATCGGTGGCCACGCCTACGGCAGTTCCCAGCCAGGGCAAGGTTTCGATCAGCCCCAGGCCCGATTTCACCAGCCCCGCCGCCGAGGCCGACAGCAGCCATACAGTAAACACTTCCCCCCGCCGCTCGCTGTCCTCTGGGGAATAGCCATAGATGGCGGCGATGCGGTAGATCATGGTGGCTTGCAGGACGGCCACGGCCCCCACATCCACCAAGGAAAGGAGAATAGCCAGCGGCGGGGCTAGGTTGGTGACGAGGCCCACTCCAGCCGCCTTGAGGGTAGTATCGGCCATCACCTGGCGGGCGAGGGCGCGTCTATCGGCCTGGGGTTGGGTGCGGCGCAGGTCGTCTACCCCCTGGCGCACCTGGTCCACATTCACCTGGCCCAAGGCCGCCAGCAACCACCGCAATCCTGGAACCAGGGTTAACCCCTGCATAAACGGATGATTGGCCACGGGGGCAACCACCTGACCTACGCTGGCAGTGAGGGGTTCTAGCCAGATCTGGCAGGGGGCCATCACCCCATTTCCAGCCTGGGCGATGGCGGCATCCAGGGCTTGGACGAGTCTCTGGGCTAGGGCCGCGACCGTTTGCAGGGTGTCCTGGGGGAGATCGGGCTTGGGGGTTGGGCTAGGGGCCTGGGCAAACGAGGTCATGGGGCAGTCTCAACTGGCGGGATACACGGGGTCTCTGTCGATCATCACGGGGGCTTGGTAGAGCAGGGCCGTGAAGGTGACTGTGGAACCCAGCCCTTCGCCCATGCTAATGAAGTGAACGGTGCCACCCATGGCTTCGACGAGGCGCTGGGAAATGGCCAGCCCTAGCCCGGTGCCGCCGTACTGCCGAGTACGTTCGCCATCCACCTGACTAAAGGATTGAAACAGGCGATCTTGCTTTTCGAGGGAAACACCAATTCCGGTATCAATGACGCTGATTTTGACGGTTCCGGGCCAGGTGTTGCCTTGATATTCGGCCTTCTGGGGTTTTACTTCGGCCTGGATGGTGATGGTGCCTTCGTGGGTGAATTTCACGGCATTGCCCACCAGATTGAGGAGGACTTGCAACAGCCGTTGATAGTTGCCATTGAGGGTAATTTCGTCGCGGGTGGCGGGCAGCAACATTTTGAATTCCAGCCCCTTTTGTTCCGCCAAAGGACGGGCAAAATTTTCCACGTTGGCCAGCAGTTCCTTGAGGTTGACGGGCCTCATGTCAATCTGCATTTTGCCCGCTTCAATCTTGGCAATATCCAGCACATCGTTAATCAGTTCCAGCAGGTGAATGGCGGATTTGTGGGCCTCTTGTAAAAAGTCCTGCTGTTCTTCGGGGTCATCGGCCATGCCATCGAGCACCAGCTTCAAAAAGCCGATGATGCCATTTAGGGGCGTTCTCAATTCGTGGGAGGTGTTGGCCAGAAATTCGCTCTTCAACCGGGAGGCTTCCTCGGCCTGCTGGCGGGCTTCCTCCGCTTGGCGACGGGCCTCCTGAAATTCCCGCTGCTTCTCTAGCAGGCTGGCGTTGGCCTGTTGCAGCTTAATGGCAAGGGCGTGGCTTTCGGCAAACCGCTGGGCATGGGCGATGGCCGTTCCCACCTGATCGGCCAAATCGGTGATCAACCCCAGTTCCACCCCAGTCCAGGGGCGACCGTTAACGTCGTAAATCAGAATAAATCCGTTGATTTGGTTCTGGTATCGGGTGGCCACCGCCAGCACCGAAGCTTGCTTCCCGCTGACGATATCCCCCTCCTCAACAGCCATCTGGGCCATACCCTCCGGGCTCACGGGGTCGAGAATGGCTCCGGCATACTGCGCCGCCCGTTCTAGATGGCCCTGTTCGCTGGGGGGAAGGGGTTGCCCTAGCCACTGGGGCCAATCGGGCCGCAGAAGGTATTCCGCCGCCACCAGGGCCGAGGGGGAGTCGGCGGGCACGGTGCAAATCAGGCAGCGATCCGCCTGAAAGAGATCCCCCAACCCCTCCACGGTCTGCCGCTGAATCGTGTCTAAATCCAGCGTCCAGCGCACGTTGCGGGTGATTTGGTTGAGGCGGGGGGCGTAGGATTGCAATTGGGCCAGGGGGCCAGCCTGGGAGACATCAATGGCCTGGGCGATCCCCTCCGCTAGGGGTTGCGATTCCTCTGCCATGGCCTCTTGCCACAGGGGAGAGTCGGCCCAGTAGGCGGTGGCAATGACCCCTTGCCCCTGGCCATCGGGGGTGAGCAAGGGCTGAAAAACCCAAGTCGCCTCCAGGCTATAGGCTCCCAGGGGGCAGCGTCCCACCAGCGTTTTTGGGCTAGATGAATGTTGGTCTGGGTATGAAAAGAGAGGGGAGAGGGCGTTGCCCTCGGTAAAGGCCACCATTTCGGTGAGGGTGCGGCCTATCCAGTGCTGCGTCAGCCCCTTGGGCATGGTTTCCTGGCCTAGCGCCTGCACCGAAACCACGGTTCCCCCCGGCGTTAAGACCACCACCCAAATTGGCCCCAGGGTCGCCGTGGGCGCATCGACAAAGGCAGGGGCAGCGAGATCAGAGTCGGGCGGCGGCATAGGAGAACCGTAGGAAGCACTCATGGGGACTGAGGATGGGGCAATACAACACCATGACATTCCGGACTACAAAGTCCGGCCTAGGGATTCCGGCCTAGTCGTTCCATTCACCCTTAGGGGGCACCGTGGGGTTGCGGGGCAGGGTGCGCACCAGGTCGTCTTCCGAACGGCGATCCCCCCGGAGCCATTGTCGCAGGGCCACCTCAATCACCTTGGCGGGGTCGGAGGTGAGGTGCTTCACCTGGTCTAACAATTCTCGATCAAGCTGTACCGAAAGCTCAACCTTATCGTTTTGATTGGGGGCAACGGAGGTCGCAACATCTTCCATAGTTCCGTAGGCTGCCATAGCGGCAATAAAGGGTTCACTCATGGTTCTAGTTTAATCCGTCCATGGACAGGCAACGGTCTCCCATGGCCCTAGGTGGGCAAGGGTTAACAATTGGTGGAGGTGCGAAGGGCGGTGGCCTAGCTACGCCATCGTCGTTCGGCGCTCATGTTTGGCGTCTATGGTCCCTGTCCTAACCGGGACAACGAAGGACGGGAAGATACCATTACAATAGGTAAAGCCTACAGAATCCCTTATTCCCCTGGTACGCCTTTTATGACAGAGGTTCCCGTCTCTCAGATTCGTAATTTCTCGATTATTGCCCACATTGACCACGGCAAATCGACCCTGGCGGATCGCCTATTGCAACGCACGGGCACCGTCAGCGACCGCGAAATGAAAGAGCAGTTCCTCGACAGCATGGATCTGGAGCGGGAACGGGGCATCACCATCAAGCTCCAGGCAGCCCGCATGAACTACAAGGCCCAGGACGGTAAGGACTATATTCTGAACCTAATTGACACTCCCGGCCACGTGGACTTTTCCTACGAAGTCTCCCGGTCGCTGATTGCCTGCGAAGGGGCGCTGCTGGTGGTAGATGCCTCCCAGGGGGTAGAGGCCCAAACCTTGGCTAATGTGTATCTGGCCCTGGAAAACAACCTAGAAATCATCCCGGTTCTCAACAAAATTGACCTGCCCGGAGCCGATCCAGAACGCATCAAAGCCGAAATTGAAGAGATCATCGGCCTGGATTGCAGTGGCGCGATCCTCGCCTCGGCCAAGGAAGGCATTGGGATTGATGAGATTTTGGAATCCATCGTCTACCTCGTGCCACCGCCCCAGGATACCGTTGAAGAACCCTTGCGGGCGCTGATTTTCGACAGCTACTACGACCCCTATCGCGGCGTCATCGTCTACTTCCGGGTGATGGATGGCACCGTTCGCCACAAGGACAAGGTGCGGCTGATGGCCTCCGGCAAGGAGTATGAAATCGACGAACTGGGCGTGCTGGCCCCCGGTCAAGTCAAGGTGGATCAACTCCATGCCGGGGAAGTGGGCTACTTTGCAGCCTCCATCAAGGCGGTGGAAGATGCCCGCGTCGGCGATACCATCACCCTAGTACAAAACCCCGCCACCGAACCCCTCCCCGGCTATGCCGAAGCCAAGCCCATGGTGTTCTGCGGCCTCTTCCCCACGGCTTCCGACCAGTTTGAGGAACTGCGGGAAGCCCTGGAAAAACTGCGCCTTAGCGATGCGGCCTTGCAATACGAGCCGGAAACCTCCAGCGCCATGGGATTCGGCTTCCGCTGCGGCTTCTTGGGCCTGCTGCACATGGAAATTGTGCAGGAACGCCTAGAGCGGGAATACAACCTGGATCTGATCACCACCGCCCCCTCGGTGATTTACCAAGTCACCACGATTCAGGGCGAAGTGCTGGAAATCGACAACCCCAGCACCCTGCCCGACCCCCAGGCCCGCGAAAAAATCGAAGAGCCCTACGTCCAGCTCGACATGATTACCCCCGAAGAATACGTGGGGACGCTGATGGAACTGTGCCAGGGTCGGCGGGGCGAATTCAAAGACATGAAATACCTGGCCCAGGGCCGCACCACCCTGATCTACGAAGTACCCCTAGCCGAAGTGGTAACTGATTTCTTCGACCAAATGAAATCCCGCACCAAGGGCTACGCCAGCATGGAGTATCACCTGATTGGCTACCGGGAAAATCATCTGGTGCGGCTCGATATCCTGATCAACGGCGACCAAGTCGATTCCCTCGCCTCTATCGTCCACCGCGACAAAGCCTACTACGTGGGCAAAGCCCTGGTCGAGAAACTGAAAGAACTGATCCCCCGCCACCAGTTCAAAATTCCCATCCAGGCCGCCATCGGTAGCCGGGTAGTGGCCAGCGAAAGCATCCCCGCCCTGCGCAAAGACGTACTGGCCAAGTGCTACGGGGGCGACATTTCCCGGAAGAAAAAACTGCTGCAAAAGCAGGCCAAAGGCAAGAAGCGCCTGAAAGCCATCGGCACCGTGGATGTACCCCAAGAAGCTTTCATGGCCGTTCTCAAGTTGTCCTAATCCCTGTGGAAACAACGTGGGGGCAAGGTCAGGTATACGCCAATCCCCTGTCCCTAGGTTCAACCCGTTGTCCAACGATAATGCCTAAACCGACTGACTCCAACGATTCTTTGGCCCCTTCAAGCCCCCAGACATCGTCCTATCAGGTGCTAGCAGATTCCCAAAAAGTGAGCAGTTCGGGTGTACTTAAAAACTCTGCCCCTCCTAGATTTTGGGAGCGATTGCGATCACGACGCACTAAAACCATGGCTGGGTGGATTGGGCTTGGGGTGCTGGCGTCAGGAATTGTGGGTGGATCTTGGCTACTGGAAAATCTTCGGTCTAAGGCAGAGCGACGTTTGACGGATCAGCTGCAACGACCTGTGGAATTAGCTGGGGTGCGTTGGATTTCCCCTCGTGGGGTGCACTGGGGACGGGTACACATTCCCCCCACGGATCGCGATCCGTCTTCGGTGGTTATCGACGGGGTAATTTTGGGCGTGGATGGCCAAACCTGGCGGTGGGGGCAATGGCCCCAGGCGGCGGTTATGCTGGTGCGGCCCCAGGTGTCGGTGGTGCAGCGGCAGGATGGGGCATGGCCAACCCTGGCTCGGCAAGGATTGGCTGAACCGGGGGCGCAGGACAGGGGGACTCTCAGTCAGCGGGTATCGGCCCTGCGAGTGGAGAAGGGGCGCTTAACGGTGAGTAGCCAGATGCCCGCTGTGGCCCATCCGCCCTTGGTGTTTGAGGCGCTTAACGGTGCGGTGCAGGTTGGGGAGACCGGAGGTGATCCGCCCAGGGCGGTGGAACTTGCAGGACAGCATGGCCCTGGCCATTTTGAACTGTCTGGTGGCCTCCAGCCTGCTGATGGTCGGGGTCGGCGGCGGCTGGCGTTGACGGCGAGAGGGGCTAATTTGCCGATGACGGGCACCAACTGGCTACTACCGCACCCCTTCACCCTAAGGACAGGGGTGCTGAATGGCAATCTTGCCGCCACCCTGCCGCTGACGGTGAAAAATCAGCCAGATTTGAGCCATTTGGATGTGCAGGGGATGGTGATTGCCCAAGCGGGCCAGGGGCAACTAGGGCAGGTGGCCGAACCCCTGAACTGGCGCAGCACCCTCTGGTTCCAGGGGCAGCAGATCACCCTCCATGACACGAAACTGCAACTGGGGGAGTTGTCCTTAGCAGTGGATGGGACGGCGGGTGTGGTTACGGGCTACAACTTGGTGGCGCAGGTGCCGACTATCGACAGTGCCGCCCTGGAACGGCTGATTGGCCAACCCCTGCCCCTCGCTCCGGGGCAAACCTTTGAGGGCAATCTGCGAATCACCGGGCCATGGCAAGATCCCACCCTGGATTTGCAGGTAGGAGGTGAGTACCCAGCGGGTTCTCTGGCCCTGCCTCTGGATCCAAATTTCCTGGCGACGGCGGTGGGCATGGCCATACAGGGGTTGCCCCTGCGGCAACGGGTGAGCCTGATGGAGGGAGCCCGCTACGAGTTTCGGGGGAGTGGAGCCTGGTTTACCCTGCGAGATGGCACCGTAGTGCCGCCCCTGTCGGAAGCGGCCTACAACCGGGCCAGGGCTAGGTTTGCCACCACCCTTGCCCCAGGGCTGGATCGCAAGTTTTTCTGGTTTTTGCAGACGGGGCCGTACGTTACCGCCATCGCAGCGGATTTGGAGAAGGGCAAGCTGGAGGACCTTCGGCAAGGCCAGCGCTTTGACACCGACCGTTTCTTTGTAGATTATTTCCTGCCGATTTATATCGAGTCCAGTCGGGCGGCGGGGCTGGATCCGGGCGAGTCGCTATGGATGCTAGATCATTCCCTGCGCACCCTCCATGACCCGCTGTTGCGCACCCCCCAGGCCACCCCCATCACCAGCGGGGCGGGCACCGTGGGTTCGTTTTGGCAAGACGAGCAGGATTTGTCCATGAAGCAAATGGTGCTGCGTCCCTTCTTCGCCCAAACGGGGCCACTGGGGCGGTGGCTGCGGTTTGCGGTGGTGAAACATTTGGAGCGCAGTACCCAGCTAGACCGTCGTCGGTTGGCCAGCACCCCGGAGGTGCTCTCCAAGTTGCCCAACGTCACCTACGGGGCTGAGGAAGGGGCCATTGCCCTGGCCCTGGGCATTGTGCAGTTCCCCAGTCAGGGCATCTATAGCCCGGAGGTGCGCACCCTAGCGGAGCGCATCGTTGAGAATGAGCGCCAAAAGCAGACCCTCCGCACCGCCCTCACCGATCAGATTCGGGCCTTGGCCACCCAGCCCCCGCGCCCCCTCGCCCTCACCCTGGCGGAGGGCATCGCCACCGGAGAACTGGGCCTCGGCAAAACCCTGACATCCTCGGCAGCGGCTCAGATCAACGGCGGCAATCTTCTATCGGTGCTGGTGTCGCGTAGCGAAAAGGCGGGCTATCCCCTGCCAGCGGCCTATGCCAACGCCCGCGATCTGCTGAAGGAATGGCTGCGGGGGGAAGGCCAAACCACTCCCGCCGATTCCCTGGTGTTTGCTCTCCTGCGCGACTACGGTCTCAATCCGACCTTTTGGGACTGGCTGGGTCAACAACTCCCGGCCCTAGCCCCCCAAACCCAGGCCGCCATGGCCATGGCCCAGGACTACCACGAGGTCGCCGCCGCAGGGGCCACCCTCCAGGAAGACCTCTACGCCGCCATGGTGCAGAGCAACGAGGACATCAGTGTCAGCGCCACCATTAAGCAGGCGATTGGATTCCAGGCCCAACTGGCCGACGTTTTAGACCAAGCCCTGGCCCCCGCCGATCCCTACGATCCGCGCTACATCGCCTTTCGCCGCAGTTTGGCCATCTACCTCCGCGAAGCCCCCGATATTTCCGTCTATGGGGGATCCCCTGCGGCCCTCCGCGCCTATGCCCAAGAAACCCTGAATGTGCAGGAACTTCTGGCGGTGGATCTCTCCGCTGCCCCCCGTGCCCAGGCCCTTGCGGCGGTCTATGCCGAAGCCCGTACCCACCAGATGATTGACGAGTGGGATGTGCCCGGTTTTCAGCGGTTAATGCTGACCGGATCCCTGCTGGCGGCGGGGGTGCCTCGCCGTGACCTGCCTCCGACCCTGCGTGACCTAGGCTTCCCCAGCACCGAGTTTCGGCACCATCTACTGTTTGCCGTTGGCGTGGAGGGCGTTGCCGTGGAGGCCACCCGCCTAGGGGTGCAGGCCCACGACTACCGAGTGCCCTTCCAGCCTGTGCCCCTCCCCGGCTACCTCGCCCCCTCCTTCCATGGGCCAGACCCCAGCGCCTGCCCCAGCCAGCCCACCCTCGCCGCCATTGCCCTTGGCCCCCGCAGCCAGTTTATCTGGCACGAACCCAGCCAAAAAGTCTGGCTTCAGCGGGCAGAGGTCTCCTGCTACCTGCCTGCGGCCTGGGATAGCCTCACCTTTCCGGCCCTGCTCGAAACTGTGCCCATCGACCACTCCCCGGCAGGGCGAGACCGATTGCAGCGCAAACTGGAAGAAGCCCAACGCCTAGAGGCAGGCTTATTTTAGAGGCGGGCTTATTCGCTAGAACCAAGGCGCTACAGCACGGGGACGTACCACTGCACATCGAGGGGGTGGGCAATGATATCGGGAATTTCCCGCATCAGTTCCTCTAGATAAGCGGATCGGTAGTAGGTTTGGAAGGCCGCTTCGTCTTGCCATTCGCCAATGGCGGTGAACTCGGCGGGGTTGGCGTGACCCTGCCAGAGGTCGTAGCGCAGACACCCAGGCTCTTGACGGGCCAGTTCTGCCACCTCAATCATGAGGGCTTTGAGGGCAGATTCCTGGCCGTCCTTCGCAATGACTCTGATCGTTGTGCGTACGCCGCTCATCGTGGTTGTCCTTGGTGTCGCTGGGTCATAGCCATTATGGGGGGTGGATAGAAAAATAGAACATTGACGAGGCTGGGGCCATGCTGGTGGGTGCCCTTCCCTAAAACCCAGCGCCGTGGTCTATTGCCACCTCCCAATCTGCCCCTATACTGAAGGCTAGCCAGGGGCTCCCCTGCATCGATCCCCATGGTCACGCTGCGTTCTGGTGATTGCTGCCCATGCTCAGTCGAGTTGCCGATTCCATCTATTGGATGAACCGCTACGTGGAGCGGGCGGAAAATGTGGCCCGTTTTGTGGATGTGAACCTGAATTTGCTGTTAGATGCCCCCGTCGGCATGGAGCAGCAGTGGGAACCCATTGTGATTACGACGGGGGATCAGGAGCTTTTTCGACAGCGCTATGGCGAGGCCACGGCAGAAAATATCCTCAAATTCCTCACCTTTGATCGGGAATATCCCAATTCGATTATTTCCTGTTTGCGGTCGGCACGGGAAAATGCCCGTTCGGTGCGGGAGGTGATTTCCTCGGAAATGTGGGAGCAGGTGAACGATTTTTATCTGATGGTGAACGAAGCCGCCGATGTGGGCCTGCTGTCTGAACTGCACAACTTCTTCCCAGAGGTGAAGATGGCCAGCCACCTTTTTGCCGGGGTGATGGAGGCCACCATGGCCCACACCGAAGGTTGGCACTTTGGCCAGTTGGGGCGTTTGCTAGAGCGGGCCGACAAAACCGGGCGCATCCTCGATGTGAAGTACTACATCCTGCTGCCCGCCGTCACCGATGTGGGATCTTCCCTGGATGACCTGCAATGGATTGCCCTCCTGAAATCCGCCAGCGCCTACGAAATGTACCGCAAACGGCAGTACCGCATTACCCCCCGTGGGGTGACAGAATTCCTGATTTTGAACCGCGAGTTTCCCCGCTCTATCCTGTTTTGTCTGCTCCAGGCCGAGCGGTCGCTGCACGAAATTTCGGGCACCCCCCCCGGCACCTGGCGCACCGATAGCGACCGCTCCCTGGGTCGGCTGCGTTCAGAGTTGGACTATCTCACCATCGACGAAATTACCCAACAGGGGCTTCACGAATTCTTGGATAACCTGCAAGTGCGCCTCAACGAGGTAGGCGAGAAAATTTTTGCTGACTTCTTTACCCTAGAAGCGGCTTAGGAGCGTGGGTCGCCGTCAACCGCGCCGGAACCCAGGGCAGACGCACGGTAAAGGTGGTGCCTTGGCCTTGGCGGCTGGTGACGTCGATGGTGCCGTTGTGCAAATCCACAAACTGTTTGACGATGCTCAGCCCTAGCCCAGTGCCGGGAATATTGCTGACGTTGCGCCCCCGGTGGAAGGGCTTAAACAGGTCGCGGCGGTCGCTGAGGGGAATGCCCATGCCCGCATCCTGCACCCGAAAGGTGAGCGTATTTTGCCGTCGCGATAGGGTGAGGGTAATCGTCCCCGCTGCTGGGGTGTAGCGGATAGCGTTGGATAACAGATTGCCCAGAATGGATCGCAGCAGCCGTTCATCTACCTTGGCCCACAGGTGATTGGGGCGACAGATGAACGGGATGGGAGCCTGGGGACGGCGATAGTCGGGTTCGGCCAGTAGCCCTTGGCAAAAGGCCACCAGATCCAGCGGCTGCGGGTTCACTTCCAGGACCTTAGCCTCAATTTTGCCAATCACCAGAATGTCGTCGATCATCTGGGTCATGCGTTCCACATTGGTGTTGATGGCGTGCAGGTAGTCGGTTTTTTCCTCCGGTCGCAGTTGGGTTTCGTAGCGGTTGAGGGATGACACCGATAGGGCAATGGTATTTAGCGGGTTGCGAAACTCGTGGCAAACCATGGCCACAAACCGAGAACGCATGTCGCTAAGCTGCTGGAGTTGTTGATTCGCAGCCTGCAATTCGGCGGTACGCTCCTGCACCTTTTGCTCCAGTTCCTCATTGGCGCGTTGCAAAATCTGCTCGGCCCAGCGGCGTTGGGTAATATCCCGAAACGTCACCACTGTCCCGACCAAGTGGCCCTCCTCATCGCGCATGGGCGTACTGATATATTCCACCGGGAAGCTAGTGCCGTCCTTGCGCCAAAACACTTCGTTGGTAATGCGCCGCACGCTGCCGTCCTGAAACGCCGCGTAAATCGGGCAATCCTCCCGCTGGTAGGGTTGGCCATCCTCGCGGGAATGGTGCATGACGGCGTGCATGGATTGGCCGATCAACTCTTCCACCGACCAGCCAATCATCTCCGCCGCCGCTGGGTTTACAAAGGTAACGTTGCCCGCCAAATCCAGGCCATAGATTCCCTCACCCACGGCATTGAGGATGAGGTGATGCTGACGGCGCAAATGCTCAAGCTCTTGCCCCAGGGGAGCGGTTGCTGGAACCGTGCGGGACGGTAGCCAATAGGTTTGGGTCATCGGAATCTTTGGGGAATGCAGCAACAGCAATGCGAGAACGCTGAGCCAGGATGGGTTAGGCCATGCAGGAATGTATCACTGTACACAACGAGAGGACGGTTTCAGGGTTAATAAAGAGGAAATAAATCGTTCTATCTATTTCAAGGCCTGCACCCCAAGCGCAAGCCGTTGAAGCTAGGAGTATCAAAAACAAGATTAATGTAGCATAGATGACGCTTTAGGAATTCACGCCTAATTTTCTGAAAATCTGAAATCACCCTATGGTCGAGATTTCCAGAAAGTTAATTCATACGCTTGGTCAGTTACGACCTAATCTAAATTCCTTACTTAGGAATAAAGGGATTATCTTGACATCTCTTTTGTAAACCCTAAAAATGACGTCTTAATATCACGAGGCGAATCGATTAAGGTCAACAGCGCTCAATCAATTCCTACCACCAGAGGGGTTGGCCGCAGTTGGCCTATGGAAAATGATATTAGGGAGATCCATGCCTGTAAAAACGATTTTAGTGATAGAAGACGAAGCCCAAACCCGAAATATTTTTCTCAAGTGTTTAGAGTTTGAAGGATTTCAGTCGGTGGGGGCCAGCGATGGAACCAGTGGGGTGGCCCTGGCTCAGCAGCACCAGCCCGACCTGGTGGTGTGCGATATTATGATGCCCGATATGGACGGCTATGCGGTGCTTTCCGCTCTGCGCAAATCTCACTCCACCGCAGGCATTCCGCTGATTTTTCTCACCGCCAAGGTCACTATGGCCGACCTACGCCGAGGCATGGATCTAGGGGCCGATGATTACCTGACTAAGCCCTGCACCGTAGAGCAATTTTTAGCTGCCATCAACACCCGCTTGCAGCGCCAAGATCAGCTTTCTGCCCTCTATGGTGAAGATAAAGAAACCTCCCTAGGAAAGCCATCCCCCCAGAGTTCTAAGACTTCAGATCCCCTCAACACCCCCCTTAAGAAGGGGGGCAGGGGGGATCCCAGCGAAGACACCTACAACCCAAATCACTCCGGTTTTTTCCCCGATGATCCCAAGCTAGCCAACGTGTTTCAGTTTATCGAGGCCCACTATCACCAACCCCTTAGCCTCAATGATGTGGCTCAAGCGGTGGGCTATTCTCCAGCCTACTTGACTAACCTAGTGCAAACCCACACCGGACGCACCGTTAAGCAATGGATCATTGAGCGACGGATGGCCCAAGCTCGGCAGTTGCTAACCGAAACCGATCAATCAATTCGTACCATTTCTGAGGCTTCTGGCTATGGCGATGCGGGGTATTTTACCCGACAGTTTCGGCAGTGCCATGGGGTTTCTCCCCAGCTTTGGAGACGGGAATCTGTATCGGGAACAACAAAATTGTGAAGAGCGTGAATTGCACTAACCCTATGAAATTCCTCCTGAGTATCTGTAACAGAGTTAACAAAAATAGGGTGAATCTAACGAGGGGAAGTAAGTTCTAAAGAAAGTCCCATTAACACCCAAAAAACATCCCATAGGCTTTTACGTCCTAGCTTGATAGGCTTTAAAGCAGCAAGATTTGAGTTGAGTTTAGAAGTGCCGAGCCCTAGGGCTTCCCAGGCTGATGGAAGAGGTCGGTTGCAGGCCGATAAGCTGCATAGATGGTTTGAGATCCAAGTTCTAACCTGTGGTCGTTAGCTTTGAAAATCAGAGCAAGATAACGCCCTTGGGCAGATTGGGAAAAGGTTTTTGTTGCGTTCAGTGTTTCTGTCTTATGGTTATTTCAGCCGTCGCAAAATCGCTTAGTGATTGGGGGAGCCTAAGCTGTACTGCCCCTAGTTTGATGGGATTGGGACAACCCTGCCGCACCTGTGGCACGGTGCATTTCACCGCCGATCATTCCTCTTTCATGCAAACCATGCCCCAGGATCCGGTGGATATGGTGGACGACCTGGTGAAGATGGGTCTTTATAAGGAGAACCAACTGCGGGCTGCGGATGCGGTGAACGCCTACGAACTGCGGAAGGCGCTATTTCTTAAACGGGTGGGCCGCAACGATCCGCAGCGGGAAAAGCTGATCTTGGCCCTGTGCAAGCAGGCGGGTGGGCTGGAAAATGCTTTGGCGGCGGCCTTTGGGCCTCAGGCAGGGCTGTTCTTTGCCGAATCTATTCGCAATAGCGGCGCTACCCGACGGGAGTTTCTGCGCAACATGGCGGTGGGGGCGGCCCTCGTTACCCTGGCCAGTTGTGCCAGCGGCGGTGGCCCCACGGAGGAAGCCGCCGAAGCCCCCGTGGACACCAGCACCCTCGAAAAAACCGACATTCGGGTGGGCTTTATCCCCATCACCTGCGCCACGCCGATTATCATGTCCCAGCCCTTGGGCTTCTACGAAAAGTACGGCTTCAACGCCGAAGTGGTGAAGATGCCGAGCTGGGGTGCGGTGCGCGATTCCGCCATTGCCGGAGAACTCGACGCCTACCACATGCTGGCCCCCATGCCCATTGCCATGACCCTCGGCCTCGGTTCCGCAGCCTTTGGGGTGAAGCTGGCCAGCATCGAAAACATTAACGGGCAGGCCCTCACCATCGCCGAGCGCCACAAGGGCAAGGTCAACGGCCCCGCTGATTTCAAGGGCTTTGTGATTGGCGTGCCCTTCCCCTACTCCATGCACAACCTGCTGATTCGCTACTACCTGGCCTCCGGCGGGCTAAATCCCGATACCGATGTGCAAATTCGCCCAGTGCCGCCCCCGGACAGCATCGCCCAGTTGATTGCGGGCGACATCGACGCCATGCTGATGCCCGATCCCTTTAACCAGCGGGCTGTCTACGAAGGGGCAGGCTACATTCACATGCTGTCGAAGGATCTTTGGGATGGGCACCCCTGCTGTGCCTTTGCCGCCAGCGATGCCTGGATTGAGGCCAACCCCAACGCCTTCCGAGCGCTGAATAAGGCGATTATCGAAGCAACGGGCTATGCTCAAGATCCGGCCAATCGGCCCGAAATTGCGGCGGCGATTTCCGACCGGGCTTTCCTCAACCAGCCCCCCGAAGTGGTGGAAGCGGTGCTGACCGGAAACTTTGAAGACGGCCAAGGCAATACCCTGGAAGTGCCCGACCGCATCGGGTTCGACCCCTACCCCTGGCAGAGTTTCGCCAAGTGGATTTCCTCGCAGTTGGTGCGCTGGGATTTGCAGGATGATGGTAAAGTGGCCCAGGAAATTACTGACGCTACCTATGGCACCGTGGGCGAAAACATTTTCTTGACCGATTTGGCGCGGGAACTGGCCCAGGAGCTAGGCCAAAATCCCCCCACCGAAACGGAGCGTGAAGAAAAATTGGCCTTCGATACCTTCGACCCCTCGGCCCCTGGGGAATACGTCAAATCCCAGATCGATAAGTTTGGCGTGTAGCGATGGACTGACTCTCTTCTAAAACACGCTAAAGCAAGCTGACTTAGAGGAGGTCAATTCCATCCCAACCCCGACTATTCTGACCGCCACCACACCCCAATTGAGATTTCCACAATGGCATTAAGTAATACAACCCCGGTGGATCTTGCCCCCACTGCCGCCAAGGATCCTTGGTGGCAAAACCAAAACCTTAAGGCGGCTGGCCTATTTGCCCTTTCCCTCGGTCTATTTCTATTGTTTTGGGAAGTTGGCGCACGGGCGGGCTGGTTTGTGAAGGGCGTACCCACCGCTACAGAAACCATTAAAGAATTTTGGTGGTGGATAACGAACCCTTTTTATAACAATGGCCCTAACGATTTGGGCATTGGCTGGAACCTGTTGATTAGCCTGCGACGAGTGGCGATTGGCTACATTTTAGCCTCCCTAGTAGCGGTTCCTGTGGGGATTCTAATTGGCATGTCGCCCGTGGCCTACAAGGCGTTTAATCCCTATGTCCAGTTGCTTAAACCTGTATCGCCCCTGGCCTGGTTACCCCTAGGGTTATACCTGCTGAGAGATTCCGAAAAAACCGGGATTTTTATCATCTTTATCTCCAGCATTTGGCCAACGCTGATCAACACGACCTTTGGTGTTGCTAACGTTAACCAAGATTACCTGGATGTAGCCAATACCCTTGGAGCCTCCCGGCTACGTACGATCTGGAAGGTGATTATTCCCGCCGCCCTGCCCAACATTGTATCGGGCCTACGAATTAGCATGGGGATTGCATGGCTGGTGATTGTGGCGGCAGAAATGTTGCTAGGTACTGGCATAGGCTATTTTATCTGGAATGAATGGAATAACCTCTCTATCGCCAACATCTTAGTGGCTATCTTCATCATTGGCCTAGTAGGGTTACTGTTGGATAACCTCTTTGCCGCCCTCGAAAAATTTGTTGCCTTTGGTCGAAACTCATGAGAACAGCCCCTGTGAACAGTTATCTATCAGCGGATGCACCCTCAGATACGGCTCAGCTATCCATCCGTAATGTCTCTAAGGTGTTTCCGGGCAAGCGTGGCCTGATCAACAAATTGTCTGGCAAAACCAGCCGCGATTTTGTCGCCATCCAAGATATTAATTTGGAAATCGAGCCGAATACCTTTGTGTCGATTATTGGCCCCTCCGGCTGCGGCAAATCCACCCTGCTGAACATGATCGCGGGGCTCAGCCCGATCAGTGGTGGCGAGATTTTGCTCAACGGTCATCCCATCGCCGGGCCAGGGCCAGACCGGGGTATGGTATTCCAAAACTATGCCCTCATGCCCTGGATGACGGTGGAGGAAAACCTGCGCTTTGCCATCGAAACGGTTAACCCAAAACTTCCCTCGAAACAGCGGGAACGTATCATCAAGGAGCATATCCAGTTGGTAGGGCTGGTAGGAGCCGAGAAGAAACATCCCCACGAATTATCCGGCGGAATGCGGCAGCGGGTGGGCATTGCCCGTGCCCTTGCCATTGACCCCCAAATTCTGCTGATGGATGAACCTTTTGGTGCCCTAGATGCCCTAACTCGTGGCTTTTTGCAGGACGAAGTGGAACGGATTTGGGAACAGAAGCGCAAGACGGTCATTATGATTACCCACAGCATTGAAGAAGCGCTGTTGTTGAGCGACCGCATTGTGATGATGACCCGTGGCCCCGCCGCCCGTATCGACGAAATTTTGGATGTGCCTTTTCCCCGTCCCCGCAATCGCGAAACCATCGACCAACATCCCGCCTACCACACCCTCAAGGCCGAAATGGAAAGCCACCTCTACCGCGAAACCCGCGCCGTAGAAGAGGCTCGCATTAGTCGGTAGACCTCACCCTAAATCCTTCTCCCCATGGGAGAGGGACTTTGAAAAGATTCCATTCCGGCTCCCCTCTCCTGCTGGGAGAGGGGGTGGGGGTGAGGGCCAGCACTTTAACATAATTTATTCGACGTCATTCAGAGGATCTTGTCATGACTGTTTCTGCAATTACCGAAACGCTTTTAGCTGCTAAGAAAGCGGCTGGTTTAAGCTTTGCTGATCTCGAGGCCAAAACGGGCTACGACGAAGTGTGGATTGCTTCGGTTTTCTACCGTCAAGCTAGCGCTTCCGTGGAAGAAGCAACCAAGCTAATTGAAGCCATCGGAGCCGATGCTGCTTTGGTCGATGCCCTGACCGATTTTCCGGTGAAGGGTGGTCTTGATCCTGTGATTCCTACTGACCCACTGATTTATCGCTTCTACGAAATTATGCAGGTTTATGGAATGCCGATGAAGGCCGTCATCCATGAAAAATTTGGCGATGGCATTATGAGTGCCATCGACTTCACCCTAGATATCGAAAAAGTGGAAGACCCTAAGGGTGATCGGGTCAAAGTAACCATGAATGGCAAATTCTTGCCCTATAAAAAGTGGTAAGACCAGCCTTCAGCAGTTGCCTGCCTCGGCAAGTTAATGAATTTTTAGAAATCCCTATACCGAGGAGGGCTCTGTTTATGCTTCACTCCTAACTCACGGTTCCGGGCTGTTGGCAATAGCTGACAGCTTTTCCTGTGACCACTGGGTAAAAATTACCCACCCCACATCCTATTTCCTGACCTTTCATAAACCCATGACCTCAATTCCCCTAGTTCCCCCCTTCACCCGCGAGATTGCGATTGCCAAAGTTCGCATGGCCGAAGATGCCTGGAACAGCCGCGATCCCAACCGAGTAGCCTTGGCCTACACCGAAGATAGCCATTGGCGTAACCGAGCCGAAATTTTCCAAGGACGGGAGGCAATTCGGGCCTTTTTGCGTCGTAAATGGGACAAAGAACTGGACTATCGCCTGGTCAAAGAACTATGGGCCTTTGGTGATAACCGAATTGCCGTCCGCTTTCAGTATGAATGGTCCGACGATGCCGGACAGTGGTATCGTGCCTACGGCAACGAAAACTGGGAATTTGCCGAAAATGGCCTTATGCGCCGTCGCGAAGCCAGCATTAATGATCGCCCTATTGCTGTCGAAGATCGCCGCTTCTTTTGGCCTGCCCCTGGCCCTCGCCCTCAAGATCATGCTGGATTGATTGACTCCCCTGTTTAAGTCGTTGATGTCAATACCATCTACGGTATAGTCGATTACAAAAATGATTTAGAATAACCATTCTAATAAAGTTAGAAGTAACACAATTCCCATCAGACAGGCATGACTCAGAAAAGCTATGTATCTGAGTCATGCGAATCTACCGTGTTTTCTATAGTCATGAAGCACGGGCAGGAAAAGTGAGCATTTATTCTAAACATGAGAGCGATCTATGGCGTTAAATTTGGCATCTTTTAGTGGACAAACTTTAGGAAAGCAGACATATCAACTGGGGGCAGGCATGGCCATACCCTGTACGACCTGTGGCAGATTTCATGCGCCCCAAGACCACCAGAGCGTCATGGCCGATATGCCCCAGAACCCAGAGGATCTGATCGCCGATTTAGCCAAAATGCGGCTCTATCGGCCAGAGGCGTTGACCGTAGCAGATGCCATTAGTCAAACCGAACTACGCACCGCCCTCTTTGTGAAAATGGCGGGACGAAATGATCCCAAACGAGAGCGCCTCATCCTTGATTTAATTCAATTAGCGGGTGGTTTGGATCAAGCCTTTAGTGCCGCCTTTGGGCCTAAGGCAGGAGAATTTTTCGCCGATGCACAAACTAAAAGCCAGTTTACCCGTCGCAAATTCCTGCAAAATGTTGCCGTTGGTGCAGCCCTAGTTACCCTCGCCAACTGTGCCCAACAGCCAGGGGACGAGGAAACGAGTACGGAATCCACCTCTAGTACCCCTGCCGATCTGGAAAAAACAGATTTAAATATTGCGTTTTTGCCGATCACCTGTGCTACGCCCATCATTATGTCCAAACCCCTAGGGATTTATGAGCGCTATGGGTTAAATGTGACCTTGATGAAGTATGCGAGCTGGGCACTGGTGCGAGATGCTGCCATTGCTGGAGAGCTTGACGCTTATCATATGCTAGCGCCAATGCCAATTTCAATTTCCCTAGGGTTAGGATCAACGGCTTTCCCGTTAAGATTGGCCAGCATTGAAAACAACAATGGTCAGAGCATTGTTGTGGCCAAAAAACACCTCGGCAAGGTGAATGGCCCTGCGGACTTTGCAGGTATGAGCATTGCCATTCCCTTTGATTATTCCAACCACAACCTGCTGATTCGCTACTATCTGGCCTCCGGGGGCCTTGACCCAGATAAGGATGTGCGACTGCTCGTTACACCCCCACCCGACGCGATTGCTCAAATGTCTGCGGGCCAAATTGATGCCTTCATTCTGCCAGATAATTTTGCTCAACGGGCTGTTTTTGAAGACCTTGGTTTCATCCACATGCTGACGAAGGATTTGTGGCCCGGACACCCCTGTTGTGCCTTTGTAGCTGCTCAAGATTGGATGGATGAAAATCCCAATACTTTCCGAGCGGTGAATAAGGCCATTATTGATGCGGCAAACTATGCCAATGACCCTGCCAATCGTGGTGAAATTGCTGCTGCCATCGCCCCCCGTGAGTATCTCAATCAGCCCCTTGAGGTGTTAGAAGCCGTGATGACGGGCAACTTTGAGGATGGCCAAGGCAATACCTTAGAAGTGCCAGATCGCATCTATTTTGACCCCTATCCCTGGCAAAGTTTTGCTACCTGGATTTCGAGTCAACTGGTGCGGTGGGGCTATCTGCCCACGGAGAAAGCTAACTACGATGAAATCGCTCAGCAGATCTTTCTTACGGATCTAGCTAGAGAACTATCTAAGGAACTTGGTGTTGATGCACCCAGTGAATTAAGCCGAGTTGAAAACCTAAAAACGGCCCCCTTCGATCCCTCTGATCCTGAAGGTTATATCAAGGCTCAGGTGGATAAGTTTGGTCGCTAGGAAATCCTAGAAATAGGTCAACTCATAGCGATAGCTGCTTAGATACAGCAAAGCAGAAGGTAGCCTGATTGTCTGATGTTTCTTCAAGGTGGGTTGGGTGTGCAGCAAAGCAGAGCCCAACACGCTATCAGGCTTTAGGACTTGTTTAGCTAGATGGTGCATTGCTTCGCGAAGGCACCATCTAGCTAACTTGAAGATCTGATACGGTCATGGTGGGTTCCTTGCGGGTCACGCTTTCGTATCCGTTTATCCATGGGAGGTATGGTGATGTCTGTAAGTCGATATCGGTTTGAATTGGCGCGTTCTACCCAGGAAATTGAAGCCTATTACCACCTTAGAAAGTCTATTTTCTGTGAAGAACAGGGGTTGTTTTTGGGTGATGATGAGGATGATTTGGATTCAGTGTCCTACCCTATTATCGCGATGGATGATGAAGCTCCGGTCGGTCAACACGTGGTTGGCGTAGTGCGGATTTATGAAGCCCAACCACGCCTTTGGTATGGTGGACGGCTAGGGGTTCACCCCGACTATCGGCGGGTAGGACTCATTGGTAAGGGGTTAATTCACAAAGCTGTAACCACGGCCAACGGCTGGGGTTGTGATCGATTTTTAGCCACCGTACAGTTGCAAAATGTGCGATTTTTTCGTCGCCTACATTGGGACAGCATTGATGAAATTCAGGTACTCGATCATCCCCACCATTTAATGGAAGCTGACCTAGCCTTCTATCCCCCTAGTGACGAGTTGCGTCCGCCTCTGGTGATGCCTGTACTTCAGGTTTCCTAACCAATATTTGCCCATGTTAACTGAGTTAATCCAGCAAATTCGCCCTGCTTTGGGACTGGCTCAGAAGCAGGATATTCAAACGGCGGCGCGTCATCTGGGGCAATTTGTGTCGCACAACCAAACGGGCGAACCCATTGCCCTGGGGGACGACTGTGCCGCTATTCCCGACGGCGAGGGCTATCTGCTACTGGCGGCGGAGGGCCTGTGGCCGCCCCTAGTGAAGTCGGATCCGTGGTTTGCGGGTTGGTCGGCGGTGTTGGTCAACGTCAGCGACATCTATGCCATGGGGGGGCATCCGTTGGCGGTGGTGGATGCGCTGTGGAGTCCGGATACAGAACAGGCAAACACGATTTGGCAGGGCATGGTAGCGGCGTCTAAGGCGTTTAACGTACCGATTGTGGGCGGCCATACCAACTGCCATAGTCCTTATAGTGCGCTGTCTGTGGCGATTTTGGGACGGGCGAATCGGCTTATTTCCAGTTTTGCGGCCCAGCCGGGACAGGTGCTTGTGTTGGCGACCCAACTCATGGGGCGGCTCCACCCTCAGTACCCCTTTTGGGACGGGGCCACCCAGGCCGATCCGACGGATTTGCAGCGGCAATTAGCCGTTCTGCCAGCCCTTGCGGAGGAAGGACTGTGTGGGGCGGGCAAGGATGTCAGCATGGGTGGCATTTTAGGGACGACGCTGATGCTGCTGGAAACCTCAGGCTGTGGGGCGGTGGTGGATGTGGCGGCGATTCCTCGTCCCGACTCGGTGCCCCTAGAAACCTGGCTACGCTGCTTCCCTAGCTACGGCTTTTTGCTGACGGTTGATTCCCAAAATTTCGCCACTGTTCAGCAGCAATTTCAATCGGTGGGTATCACCTGTGCGGCCATTGGGCAAATTGTGGCAGAACCCCAGTTGACGCTGACTTGTGGCGACGAAACCGCTGTTTTTTGGGACTTTTCCACCCAGCCCCTCACCGGATTTTCTCCCTCAAATTCTGCTACTACGGGTAACCTTTCACAATGAAAATTGCGCTGCTGACCTACTCCACCAAACCCCGTGGCAGCGTCGTCCACACCTGGGAACTGGCCACCGCCCTGCATCACCTCGGCCATCAGGTCACGGTTTTCGCCTTGGATAAAGACGGCCAAGGCAGCGACCGCTCCTTACCCTGCACTTTCCACGGCATTCCCACTGGCCCCGCCCCAGCAGAGATAGATGCCCTGATTCAGCAGCGCATTACCGAGTTCGTAGAGGGGTTGGCCAAGGTTAAGGGAATCTACGACATCTACCACGCCCAAGACTGCCTGGGGGCTAACGCCCTGGTGCAGCTTCAGCAACAAGGCAAAATACCCCACGTTGTCCGCACCGTTCACCACGTGGAAGACTACGCCAGCCCCTACCTACGCCAGTGTCAGGATGCCTCGATTCGGCAGGCGGATCTGTGTCTGTGCGTGAGTCATTATTGGCAAACCGCCCTAGCCCAGGACTACCAAATTGCGGCCCAGCGGGTGGTGAATGGGGTCGATACCCAGCGATTCAACCCCCACCCTAGCGCCACTGATGCCATCCTCAAAACCGCCTATGGCCTAACGGGCTCTCCCATTTATCTCACCGTGGGCGGCATTGAACCGCGCAAAAATTCCCTTTGTCTGCTAGAAGCCTTTGCCCAAGTCCGACACCATCATCCCCAGGCTCAGTTGGTAATTGCTGGAGGATCCACTCTTTTCGATTACCACGCCTACCGCGAACACTTCTTTCAGCAAGTCGCGGATCTAGGGTTGACGGTGGGCCTCGACATTATCCTGCCGGGAGTGGTGCCCGATGCTGATTTGCCGGGACTCTATCGCTGCGCCGACGTGTTTTGCTTCCCTTCCGTCAAAGAAGGTTGGGGGATGGTGGTGTTGGAAGCCATTGCCGCTGGCTTACCCGTCATCACCGCCAATCAGCCCCCATTTACCGAATTTTTGACGCCCGATCAAGCCTTACTGGTGTCTCCAGAATCCGTTGCGGATTTGACTGAAGCCATGATCACCGCCGCCCAGCCCGATCCGGCCCAAACCCTAGTACACCATAGTCAAACAATCTTGGCGCAATACACCTGGCAAACCTCTGCCCAGCAGCACATTACGGCCTATCATTCCTTACTAAATTAAAGATGGTCTAGGGCTGACTGCCTGACACATCTCCAAAGTAGGTTGGGTGCAGCGAAGCGGAACCCAACACTTACCGAGAATTTTGGGCTTGTTGGGTTCTGCTATCGCGCCACCCAACCTACGAAAAATCAAGGCTTTTCAGCGTTGTGTCAGTCAGTCAGCCCAACTTGAAGTTGGCCAAGGTGGAAGGCACCCGTTACCAAGCTTTGGGCTCAAAAGCAGCATCGTTGAGAATCTGCATGGTTTCCCCAGACTGCGCTAGCACGAATAATCCTTGACGGTAAGCATAGCGATCTGCCCCTTGGTCAAAGGCAATTCCGGCCACTGCACCATAGAGTTGTCGGTCAGTATGTTCTGGGAAAAAATGGTGAAATCGCTGCAAATCTTCCACAAATTCCTTTACGTCATCAACACTTAGGCTGCTTTTGACTTCCACCGCCAAAATGTGATTTTGATTTTGTACCAATACATCAATTTCTAGAGTATCTCCGTCAAGTATTTTCTGCACTCGTTGGCTTACCTGATGTACGGGAATACCCCGATCTAGGAACAATGTTTTGCAGGCTGGAGCCACCATATTTTCCACAAACAACCCCCACTTGCCACCCAAGGCTCCGAGTTGCTGGTTCAACTGACGGTTTGACTCGGCCATATCCCGTCGGGTTTCCGCAATCACCCGATCCAGTTCCTGGCGCGATTCCTGGAACTTACGGTCAGTCTCCTGGAATTTGCGGTCAGTCTCCTGAAACTTACGGTCAGTCTCCTGAAACTTACGGTCAGTCTCCTTTTGGGACTCTGCCAGTTCAGCCAAAAGTCGCCATACGTCGTCTGCGGTGGTTGCCATGGGTCGCGTTGGGGTTGCCTAATCTGTCTTTATTGTAATGTCGTGTTATTCCCCCTGGGTTATCGCTATGGATGGGATGGTTGGATGGCTAGGGTAATCAGTTGTCGAGCTACGTTGAAGCCCTGGTGAAGACGGTCGGTATCTTGGTAGAGTTTGCCCATCAGCATGGCTCCCTCTAGAACCGTCATAATTTGGCCTGCAAGAATTTTAGGATCGGTTTTGGGCTTCAGATTACCCTGTTCCTGGGCTTGTATCAGTCGTTCTGCTAGGGCGTCTTCCCACCGGCTAAAAATCTGGGCTAGATGTTCGCGAAAGCTTGGATCTTGCTCGGCTAAATCAACGATTAAATTACCCAACAAGCATCCGCCACAAAAGGGTTCTTTATGTTGTTTTTTTTCTAGGACTTCGAGAATCCAAAATAGTTGATCAATGGGGGATTCACTCCGTTGTTTTGACGGTTCAAGAATATGTGTCTTTAATTTTTCCCACTCAAAATCAATCAGGGCGTGGCCTAATTCTTGTTTAGATGAAAAATAGTTGTAAAAGCTGCCCGATGAAGCGCCGCTGAGGTCAAACAATTTGCTCAGCCCCGTGGCCGTTAAGCCGTTGCGATGGACGGCATTAATGACGGATTCTAAAATATCTTCACGAGTGCGTTTGAGGTTTACCATAGTTCACCCGATACGGTGCCGATTTCGCTAAAAAGGCGGCTTTGCTTAAAAATAACCTGAATTGAGCAGCGCCCTGGAAGATCCCCCTAAATCCCCCTACCCTACGGGAAGCCGCAAGCGTCTATGGGAAGGGGGACTTTGACGGGTGTATCCCACGTTTGTACCCCTCGCCCTAAATCCCTCTCCCAGAGCAGGAGAGGGACTTTGCCTTCGGTTCCCCCCTTCCTAAGGGGGGCTAGGGGGGATCCATCCAAGCCGTCCTTACCAGCGACTAAGATCGCTCGAAGGTTGCGAGGGCAGAGCAGGCGCCACATTTGGCGCAGCCCGCGTTGATGGTGTCCGAGGTCATCCCGGCGGCTTGTAGCATATCGCCTACTCGCTGGTAGAGGGTAAACATGAAGTCGGCGCTGGGGGCGGGATGGTGGGCGAGGGGCGTTTCGGAGATGGGCACAAAGGGCACCACAAAGGGATAGACGCCCAGGCGAATCAGGCGTTCGCTGGTGTCCACCAGGGTTTCCAGACTGTCCCCCAGTCCAGCCAACAAATAGGTGCTGACCTGGCCCCAGCCGAAGACCTCCACAGCGGCCTCAAAGGCTTGAAAATAGTAGGATACGGGCACTTCAGCCTTACCGGGCATAATCCGCGCCCGCACGGATTCCTCCACCGCCTCTAGGTGCATTCCTAGGCTGTCGATGCCTGCCTCCTTCATGCGTTGGAACCAGACAAAGTCGTCGGGGGGTTCGCACTGGGCCTGGATGGGCAGGGGCACACGGGCTTTGATGGCGCGGGCGCATTCGCTCAGGTAGGCGGCCCCGCGATCACTGGAATTGGGCGTTCCGGTGGTCATAATCATGTGCGTCACCCCGTCCAACCGCACGGCGGCTTCGGCCACTTCTGCTAGTTGGTCGGGGGTTTTGCGGGCAATGGTGCGGTCGCCCGCCAAGGATTTTTCGATGGCGCAAAACTGGCAGGCGGTGGCCTCATCCCGGTAGCGCATACAGGTTTGCTGAACGGTGGTAGCCAGCACGTCGTGGCTGTGGAGCAGGGCGATTTTCCAGTAGGGGATGCCGTCGGCGGTGGAAAGGCCGTAGAACTGGGGCGCTTTGGGGAAGGAAATCGACCCGATGGGCTGATGATCGTAGGTGAGGTTGGCCTCTTCTGCCGCCACCGTGTCTACGCCATAGGGCGA
This sequence comes from Nodosilinea sp., assembly GCA_040396995.1. Classification (GTDB taxonomy): domain Bacteria; phylum Cyanobacteriota; class Cyanobacteriia; order Phormidesmidales; family Phormidesmidaceae; genus Nodosilinea. The sequence continues at coordinate 53,818 of JBBAWV010000002.1, forward strand.
TTGGCTGGCCGTGCCTGTGTAAATTGGCACCATAATCGTGCGGCCATCAATGGTAACGGCCTTGTGATCCGATGGCCCCGCACCGCCCTTGCGTCCGGCCACACCGGGAGTCGTTTCGGGCAATTGCAGGCCACGGGTTTGCAGTTCTGTCATCAACCGTTGGGGTTCCATGGGCAGCACAAAAAATGAATGAAACGATTATGAAATTTCTGACGCAATACCGAAAAATGCTTATCTTTCGTAGGTTGGGTGGCGCGATAGCAGAACCCAACCAGCCCAATTTTCTCGGTGGGTGTTGGGTTCCGCTCCGCTACACCCAACCTACATGGGCGAAGACTCGGAGGGAATCGATTCCGGCAGCGGGAACGGCACCATGGGCAAAGCGGATTCTGAAGATGTGGGTGCGGCAAAATTGGGTGATTGGGCCATGGGCTGCATCACTGACCAAGCCTGGTGATTGACCTGAAGCTGAAGCAAATCTGGGCGGGCATAGTGGCCAACAGAATCCATCATGCGCTTGCGTACCCAAATTTCACGAAGGTCTAAATCGGCAATCACTAAGCCTTCCCCTTCGGTTAAGGGTGTGCCCATAATTTCGCCTTTGGGGTTAATAATGGCAGTAAAGCATCCGCCACTTAGGGCCTTGTGATACGCCTCATCGGCGGTAATTTGCTGCTTTTGTTCTGGCGTTAACCAGCCTGTGGAATTCACCACAAAACAGCCCGACTCTAGGGCATGGTGGCGAATGGTGACTTCCATTTGGTCGGCAAAAATTTGACCCACCATCGACCCCGGAAACTGACTACAGTGAATCTGCTCCTGCTGGGCCATCAAACTATAGCGGGCGAGGGGATTGTAATGCTCCCAACAGGCCAAGGCCCCGACGCGGCCCACGACGGTATCCACCGTCCGCAATCCTGCACCATCGCCATTGCCCCACACCATCCGTTCATGGTAAGTCGGGGTAATTTTTCGGCGTTTTAATAGCAGCGTGCCATCGGCGTCAAAGATGAGCTGGGTGTTGTAAATCGAGCCGCCTTCTCGTTCGTTGACCCCCAGCACCACCACCATAGAGTAGGAGCGCGCTGCCCGACTCACGGCATCCACGACTGGCCCTGGTACCGTCACCGCTTCTTCATACAATTTGAGGTGAGCCGACCCCATTTTCATCGGCGGTTCAATAAACGAAAAATAGGGGTAGTAGGGAATAAAGGTTTCAGGAAAAACAATCAGTTGAACGCCTTCTTTTGCGGCAGAGGCAATGGCATCCAACACCTTTTCCGTCGTGCCTTCTCGACTGAATAATACAGGGCTAATTTGTGCAGCCGCCGCTCGAACGGTCTTCGAGTAATCCATGGTGAGTAGATCGATATAGTGTGGTGAGTAACTAAAATCTGGCGGGCAACATTCAGGCGATAGACCTCTGTAACCAGCATCCAACGCCTGAAGCGATGCGCTAAAAGCGAGGCCGAACCCACGACCGCCCCATGCCCATAACGTCCTGATATAGGACATTACCCCCCCGATACCGTTGAATTCGTATCTGGGGATACAGTTTGTCGGGGATGGGTTGCCTAGATTTGATTTAGATAGACTTTTCTATTTGGTAGAGCTATGTCAGACGCAACAACGACCCTAACGCCCATTTCCGTAGACGGTTTGAAGGAGTTGGGGGAAAAGAACCGGGCCAACCCCGCCGATAAGACCCTGAAGGTGAAAACCGTTTGCGAAGGCAAGTTTCGCAGCCTCAACTATGCCCGCGACCTAGACGCCTTTGTGGTTGACGAGCCCCCCGGTTTGCTGGGCGACAACACCGCCCCCAACCCCTCGGAAATTGTGCTAGGGGCCTTTGGATCCTGTCTAGCCGTAGGTTTGCAGGCCAATGCGGCGGCACGGGGTATCACCCTCACCAAGCTGGAAATTTCCCTGGAAGGCGACATCAACATCACCAGTACCTGGGGCACCGGGGAACTGTCTAAGCCTCAAATCGGCTTTACCGATGTGCGCGTGAAGGTGGACATCGACGGCGATGCCCCCAAGGAAGTGCTGGCGGAAATGGTGGCCCACGCCAACGAGTGGTCGCCCGTTTCGGCAACTCTGCGCAACCCCATGCCCGTTTCCGTGGAAATGGCCTAGAACCCTAGGGCTGGCTATACTAAAGGACATGAGACGGCCTAAACCGTGTGGTTTCTTTGGTATAGTCAGCCACCCTTGATTTAACCCCAAAAACCATGCCGTCTACCCTCTGAGCCACTGTAAAGATTGGCTTTTTATTTGGCTCAAACTGTGTCCTAAATGTCTGATTTCTTAGACTTTTTGGTTCACAATAGGTCGCAATAACCCTCGGTCAAAATCATCCTTTCGACGAATGCAAACACTTCAAACCGCACCCGTAAAAAATGCCTCGCTGACCCATGAATCAGCCGTCGCTGCCGTTCGGTCGGTGGTGCAGAAAAATCTAACCTCTAAGGTGCAAGATATTGACCTAAACGGCGAATATCCAGCGGAGATTTTAGCTCAATTGGGAGAGGCCGGAGCCTTTGCCCATGCTGTCTCTCCCGAATTTGGTGGCACCGGGCTAGGTCTGCGGGCCACCATTCAAGCCATTGAAGAAGTGTCTAAGGTCTGCCTTTCTACGGGATTTATGACCTGGTGCCAAGTGGCCTGCACCTGGTATTTGCAAAAAACCGATAATACAGCTCTGGCCGCAACTATGTTGCCCAACATTGTCACCGGAAAACAACTAGCCGGTACGGGGCTGTCTAACCCGATGAAGCACTTTGCTGACATCGAAAAAATTGCCCTGACGGCTGTTCCTGTGGAGGGTGGTTTTGAAATTAGCGGTCTGCTGCCCTGGGTGTCGAATCTGGGGCCAGGGCATGAATTTGGCATCGCCGCCAAAATTGCCGACAGCGACGAATACCTGATGGCGGTGGTGTCCGACGCCCTAGAGGGGCTGACCCTGCGCTGCAATGCCCACTTCATCGCCCTGGAGGGAACGGGCACCTATAGCTGCGTGTTCCGCCAGGTGTTTGTGTCCCACAGCCGCGTACTCGCCGCCCCCTGCGAAACCTACGTGCGCAGCATTCGCCCCGGCTTTATGCTGACCCAGGTGGGCATGGGCCTAGGGTTAGTCGATAGCTGCATTGAGCTAATGCGCCGCTCCAACCAGCGCCTAGGCCATGTGAATCAATTTTTGGACGACCAAGCCGAAGACCTTGCCCTAGATTTGCAAACCGCCCGCGAACGCACCTATGCCCTCGCGGATCGCCTAGATGCCTGCACCGGAGTGGTGGACGATATCGCCCTAATTCGCGAAGTCATCCAAGCCCGGATTGCGGGTTCGGAACTGTCCCTGCGGGCAGCTCAATCGACCATGCTCCATGCCGGAGCCCGTGCCTATGTCCACGGCAGCGCCCCAGAACGCAAACTGCGAGAAGCCTACTTTGTGGCCATCGTTACCCCCGCCCTGAAGCAGCTTAAGAAAATGCTCCACGCCCTGCCCGAACCTGCCCTGGGGGCTTAGTCTGAATGCTAACCCGATCATTTAATTAACGCCGATCTCGAATCAAGTCTCGGATCACCTGGTCAACAATATCGTTCCAGCCCTGGCTACCACGGGTACGGCGATAACTTTGGATCAACCTTTCCGATACGGCTCGGTTGTGGATCGTGTCCCAGGTGCCGTCCTTCACCCACGCTCGATGGTACTTATAGACGGTTTGCCATGCCGGGAAGTCGCTCGGTAGATCCCGCCAACTGCCCCCTTGCTTGACCAGATAGAAGATCGCGTTCAGCACCGCCCAGAGGCAGACCGTTCGAGGGCGACCACCGGGCTTAGTCGGGGGCAAGAGGGGTTCGATCCACTTTGATAAGCAAGCTGTACTCAGTGACTCCGATGCTGAATCCCGGCATTGCGCTCGAGCAAATACTTGAGCACTAGGGTAACGACGGCTAAACAGGCCAGCAGCAGGGCAGCGGTGTAGGCGGCCTGGGTGTTGTATTGCATGTGGGCTTCTTCGATGAAGAGGGGCAGGGTTTGGGTTTTACCGCCAATGTTGCCCGACACCACGGCTACCGCGCCAAACTCGCCCATGGCCCGCGCATTGCAGAGAATCAGACCGTAGAGCAAGCTCCATTTGATGGAGGGGAGGGTGACGCGCCAAAAGGTTTGCCAGGGGGTGGCCCCCAGGGTGGCGGCGGCTTCCTCCTGTTCGGTGCCCGCTTCTTCCAGGGCGGGCAGCACCTCGCGGGCAATGAAGGGCATGGTGACAAAGATGGTGGCTAGAACAATCCCCGGCAGGGCAAAGATAATCTGAATGCCGCTAGCATCGAGCAAGGGCCCAAACCAGCCCCGGTTGCCAAACAGCAGCACCAGCATCAGACCCGCCACCACGGGCGAGATGGAAAAGGGTAGGTCAATGATGCTAATCAGCAGCGCCCGACCAGGGAAGTTTTTGTTGGCCAGGGAGATCGCTGCACATAGCCCAAAAATCGTGTTCAGCGGCACCGTGATGGCCGTCGTAATCACCGTCAGCTTGACGGCATTGAGAAAGAGCTTGCTGCTAAAGGTGTCGATCAGGCTGGAGAGACCTCCCTTAATCGCCTGCACAAACACATTCACCGCCGGGATGAGCAACACTAGGGCCAGATAGCCAAGCACAAAGGCAATCAGCAGCCACTTGGCCCAGGGGAACCCGGCTTTCGTCTGCAACGGCGTTGTAGCCGAAGGTTTTAAGGACGGATTAGCCATAGAAGCGCCTCCCACGGGCTTGAATCAGGTTAATAACGAGCAAGGCTGCCAAAGAAATCAGCAGCAGCACCGAGCCAATTACCGTGGCCCCGGCATAGTCAAACTGCTCTAGCCGCTGAATAATCAGCACCGGGGCAATCAAATCTTGAAAGGGAATATTGCCCGCAATAATTACCACCGAGCCGTATTCCCCCACGGCGCGAGAAAACCCCATCGCCACCCCGGTGAGAATAGCGGGCATCAGCGGCGGCAAAATCACCCGCCGAAAGGTCTGCCATTGAGATGCGCCCATCGACCAAGCGGCTTCCTCGGCCTCCGCTTCCATGTCTTGCAGAACCGGCTGCACCGTCCGCACCACAAAGGGCAGCGAAATAAAGATCATCGCCACCAGCACCCCCAATCGGGTGAAGGACACCTTGATGCCGAAGGGTTCGAGCAAACTCCCAATCCAGCCGTTGGTGCTGTAGATGGTCGAGAGGGTCAAGCCCGCGACCGCCGTGGGCAGGGCAAAGGGCAGGTCGATGATGGCATCGAGGAAGCGCTTGCCCGGAAACTCGTAGCGCACCAGCACCCAGGCGATAATCAGCCCCGCAAAGCCGTTCACCACCCCCGCCACCAACGCCGTCACAAAGGTGACGTTGTAGGTAGACAGGGCCACCGGATCCGTCGCAATCCGCCAGATTTCCGCCGGATTGAGGGTCAGCGCCTTAAGAATCAGGGCCGCCATGGGCAAAAACAGCAGCAGGGTGAGGTAGAGCCACGTCACCCGCCAGGGCCAAGAGGCGTGGATAATCTTATGCCACCAACTTTGGGATGAAGACGGTTGAGAGGAAGTCATGGGTTGCGAAAAACAAGGGTCGATGGGCCAGGGAATGGATCCCCCCTAGCCCCCCTTATTAAGGGGGGAACTGGACTCAAAGTCTCCCTTATAGAGGGAAGAATCGGAGTCAAAGTCCCCCTTTACAAGGGGGATTTAGGGGGATCTTCTAAGCTGTGATTGGGGAGGTCAAGACTAACAGAAGTGTCTTATTTGCCAACTTTTGACTGAACCTGGTCAAAAATAGCTCCATCGGCAAAGAACTTTTGGTCAATGGCATCCCAGCCGCCCAAATCGGCAATGGTGAACAGGGTTTCGATTTTGGGGAACTGGTCGGCATACTTCTCGGCCACCGACGTATCCACCGGACGGAAGCCCACCTTGGCAAACTCCTCCTGGGCCTCTGGGGTGAATAGAAACTCCACAAATGCCTCGGCGACTTCGCGGGTGCCGTGCTTATCGACGTTGGCATCCACCACCGCAACGGGGTTATCAATCGAGATATTCACGTCGGGCACAATGTAGGGCAGAATCTCGCCTTTTTGGGCCGCTAGCAACACCTCGTTTTCGTAGTTAATCAGCACATCGCCCTGGCCACGGGTAAAGAACATGTCGGTGGATTCCCGCGCATCCTTGGGCAGCACGGGCACGTTCTGATAAATCTTGGTGACAAAATCTAGGGCCGCTGCGTCATCGCTGCCAGTCTGGGTCTTAAAGCCCCAGGCTCCTAAAAAGTTCCACTTGGCACCGCCAGAGGTTTTGGGGTTAGCGGTCACCACCGCCACATCGTCGCGGGCTAGGTCTTCCCAACCTTGGATGTTTTTGGGGTTGCCCTCACGGGTGACGAGCGCCGCTACCGAGGAATGCACAATGGCATCGTTAGGCGCTTCACTTTCCCAGCCCGGTTCAATCAAGCCCCCGGCTTCCAGCTTTTTGGTGTCTCCCGCCAGGGCCAGGGCGACGACATCGGCCTCTAGGCCATCCAGCACCGCCCGCGTTTGGGAACCCGACCCCCCGTAGCTTTGGCTAAAGGTCACTTCCTGTCCCGTTTCAGCCTTCCACTTCTCGGCAAATTTAGGAATGATTTGCTCGTAGGCCGCCTGGGTCACGGCGTAGGACACCAGGGTGATCTCTACGGAGCCAGCGGTAGCGGTGGATGCTTCACCCGTGCCAGCCTCTGGGGTAGAGGCCCCACTGCAAGCGGCCAGAGACCCTGCCATGCCCAGCCCAGCCAAAAACAAAATGGTCGAACGGCGTGAAAGATAACGTTGAGGTGAGGCCATGGGTGTCTCTCCAAAGAATCTACGGTATCTCGATAGGGTTTTCGAGGATTACGTTTATGGACTGTATCATGAAAATCTAGGATTGAATTGCAATTCATTCAAAATCGAGATAAACATTTTTTGGATATCGCTTGAATCTTGCCTAGGAACAGCTTGCATTCGGCCTGCAAGTAGGATAGTTTTGTTTCATATTGTGATGTTGCCTGGTTAGCCAGCCTGGATTAAGTGATGGCAGGGTAGGTTCGCTGGCGCTGATGTGCCCCTGGGCCACGCACTGACTGAGGCGCACCGTAGAGTTTTGGAGATTACCCGTGGGAATTCGAGTCGAGAATGTTTCTAAGCAGTTTGGGGCGTTTCAGGCTCTAGAGCCGATCAATCTCGATATCAAGAGTGGTTCACTGGTGGCCTTGCTGGGGCCATCGGGGTCGGGTAAATCCACCCTGCTGCGGGTGATTGCGGGCTTAGAGCAACCTGATACGGGCCGCATCTACATTTCTGCTCAAGAGGCCACGACCAAGTCGGTGCAGGATCGGCAGGTGGGGTTTGTGTTTCAGCACTACGCCCTGTTTAAGCACCTCACCGTGCGACGCAATATCTCCTTTGCCCTAGAGCTACAAAAGTGGCCCAAGGAGCGCATCAAACACCGCGTGGATACGCTGCTAGATCTTGTCCAACTCAATAGCTTGGGAGACCGTTATCCGGCTCAGCTCTCCGGGGGGCAGCGGCAGCGAGTGGCCTTGGCACGGGCGCTGGCCATTGAGCCTCAAGTCCTGCTTTTGGATGAACCCTTTGGGGCCTTGGATGCTAAGGTGCGTAAGGATTTGCGCGACTGGCTGCGTCGCCTCCACGATGAGGTGCATGTCACCACCGTTTTCGTGACCCACGACCAAGAAGAGGCGATGGAAATTGCCGACGAAATTGTGGTGATGAGCAACGGCAAGATTGAGCAGGTGGGCACCCCAGAAGAAATCTACGAAAACCCTGCCACGCCTTTTGTGATGAGCTTCATTGGGGCCGTCAACGTGCTCTCCCCCGACGACACCTGGAAGGCTCACCACCGCGATGTGCCCCACCATGCCAGCCAGGTTTTCCTGCGGCCCCATGACATTGAGATTTTTGCCACTCCCGCCGAGGGTACGCTCCCGGCCAAAATCGACTACATCATTCATCTAGGCTGGACGATTCGTCTGGAGCTGACCCTAGACAATGGCCAGGAAATTACCGCCCACGTTAACCGTGAGCAATACAAGGCCCTCGATATTCAGCAGGGCCAAACGATTTACCTACGCGCCAAGCTGATCCGCAGTTTCGCCGATTCCCCTAGCTATTCGCCCTCCGTGGCCTAGAGTATTGGGTATAGAAGGCTTAGCTTTGAGCCTTGTTCTAGAACCGATAGCTTTTGGTGATGATGCCGTTGATATGCACTACCCTAGGGGCGACTTCGGGATGGATTGGGCAGCTTGCGTCTCCGGGGCCAGTGGCCTTTGAGCTTGGGCCAATCCCCTTTCGCTGGTATGGGCTACTGATCACCGCCGCCCTGGTGATTGGCATTACCTTGGCCCAGCGCTTGGCCCAAGGGCGGGGGGTAGACCCCGAAAAAATTGACGAACTGGCGATCTGGCTGGTGCTGGGAGCGCTGCCCGGAGCAAGGCTTTACTACGTTGCCTTTGAGTGGGAACGCTATGCCGACCAACCCCTCAGCGCCTTCGCCATTTGGCAGGGGGGCATTGCTATCCACGGCGCAATTTTGGGCGGCATGATGGCTACCTTCCTGTTTGCCCGCCGCCACAAACTGCCCTTTTGGCAACTGGCGGATATCGTGGCTCCGGCCCTGGTGTTAGGGCAGGCCATTGGCCGCTGGGGCAACTTCTTCAATTCCGAAGCCTTTGGCCGTCCGACGGATCTGCCTTGGAAGCTCTACATCCCTCCGGCCCAGCGTCCTCCCGGTCTGGCGGATGTGGCCTACTACCACCCCACCTTTCTCTACGAATCGCTGTGGAATCTGGGGGTGTTTGCCCTGGTGCTGGGGCTGTTTGTTTGGGGGCTGCGCCATCCCGGACGGCTTAAAGTGGGCACGATTTTCCTGGTCTACTTTGCGGCCTACAGCCTAGGTCGCCTATGGATTGAGGGATTGCGGCTAGATAGCCTGATGCTGGGGCCGTTGAAGATGGCTCAGGTAGTCAGTCTGGTGGGGATATCCTTGGGCGTGGCGGGGCTGGTTTGGCTCTATGGGCTGGGTCGTCGGTTGCCGGGAAGTCGGCCCTAGAAAGCCGTTACTCGAACATGGTTCCGGTAATCAACATCGGGGCGGTAAAGACGTAGTAAATGATGCCAGCCCCCAAAAAGAAGGCCGTCAGGGGCACTGGCTTCGCTGGTGGAATGAAGTCGGGGTGCTGTTGCCCTGGGCCGCACCCCAAACTCAGCCGCCAGTTCCGTTTGCAGGCGGTCGGCTTCGGCTTTATGCCGCCGGAACGCACGTTCTGAATCACCCGTTGGCGAAGGTCAACACTGTAGCCCATGGCATCTCCCGGAGTGTACTACTATTCATTTAACTAACTATATAGAGCCTGAAGTGAAAGAAGGTTTAGCTGCTTGGGCAAAGAAGGAGCGGCGATCGCTCTCTAGCCTGACTGCCTATTTACTCACGAAGGCATATCAAGACTATCAACAGCAACAGAGTCAATAAGCATATTTACTCACTGGCTCTGCATGAGGGAAAGCTTAGATCACGCAGCAAAGCGTGTCGAGATATTAAGCCTCTTTTTGGGGTAAAGACGCGACAGGAGGTTAAGGGCGGAGAGGCGTTAGGTAAAGACGATAGCGGTTTACAATTCTATGTATTAGCAGTTCATATATTGATTACAAGGAACCTTTTGGCATGGCCGAAATTCAATTTGCCCGTGGTATCGCTGAGCCCGTCATTCCTGATGTTCGCCTCACCCGCGCTAAGGACGGCTCTAACGGTACTGCCACCTTCTACTTCGACTATCCCCAGGCTCTGTCTGAAAACGGCGTGGAAGTGACCGGGATGTATATGGTGGACGAAGAGGGGGAACTGGTGACCCGCGAGGTGAACGGCAAGTTCATCAACGGCGAACCCGCTGGCATTGAGGCCATCTACGTGATGAAGAGCGAGGCCGACTGGGATCGCTTCATGCGGTTTATGAACCGCTATGCCGAGAAAAACGGCCTTGGCTTCACGAAAAGCTAGGGATTCCCAGCCATGGCTCACCCTCGTCCCCTAGATCGCCCCGTTGGCTGTGCAGTGCTAACCGTTAGCGACACCCGCACCCCCGACACTGACCAAAGCGGGGCGCTGATTCAAACTCGACTGACGGAGGCGGGCCATGCTGTTCTGGATTACCGCATTGTGGCCGATGAGCCGGATGCTATTCGTGCCCTGGTCATCCAGTGGGGGAACGCCGCCGCCCTAGAAGCCATCATTGTCAATGGCGGCACCGGAATTGCCCCCCGCGACACCACCTATGACGCCCTGGAAGCCCTGCTAGAGAAAACCCTTCCCGGCTTTGGTGAACTGTTCCGGCAACTGAGTTTCCAGGAAATCGGATCCCGTGCTATGGCCTCCCGCGCGGTGGCGGGGGTGTATCGGGGGACGCTGCTGTTTTCTTTGCCCGGTTCCAGCAAAGCGGTGAAATTGGCCCTAGACAGCCTAATTTTGCCAGAACTGCCCCACCTAATCAGCCTTCTGCGCGAATAACCTTCATAGGGTGCATTCGCGCAGCAATGCACCAAGAATCTAGGGCTCCAAGGATCTCTACCGGGCCGAGACAAAGCGCTCCTTCGCCAGGGTGCGGAGGCGGTTGATGTCTTCTCGGCGGGTGACAGACAGGGGCACGGTGCGCTTAACTTGTTCGACCACGAGGGCGGTATCGGCGGGGCGGTTTTCGTAGAGGGCGCGGTAGTGGGCGGTGATGATGGCCTGTTCGATTTCGGCCCCACTAAAGCCTTCGGTGACGGCCACTAGGGTGGGGATGTCGTAGGCGGCTAGTCCTTGCTTGCGGCGGTTGAGGTGGATTTTGAGGATATTTTCCCGCTCGTTCGCATCGGGTAGATCGACAAAAAAGATTTCGTCAAAACGGCCCTTACGCAACAGTTCCGGCGGAATGGCGGAGAGATCATTCGCCGTAGCTACCACAAAAATTTCCTGGGATTTTTCTTGCAGCCAGGTCAAAAAATAGCCAAATAACCGCCGACTGAGCCCCCCATCGGCATCGCTGTTGCTCTGGCCCATGCTTTTTTCGATTTCGTCAATCCACAGAATGCAGGGGGCCATGGTTTCTGCCAGCACCACCGCCCGCCGAAAGTTTTTGTCCGATTCGCCCACGTATTTGTCGTACAGTCGCCCTGCATCCAGCTTTAGTAGGGGCAAATTCCACTGGCGGGCAATGGTTTTGGCCGCCAGGGACTTGCCACAGCCCTGAATCCCCACAATCAAAATGCCCTTGGGGGCAGGCAGGTTAAATTTGCGGGCCTGATCTGTGAAACCAACACGGGCATAGGCCAGCCAGCGCTTCAGCCCCTCAAAACCGCCCAGTTCTGCCGCGTTGGTTTCTGAGGGGAAATACTCCAGAAGCCCTTCCTCATGGATGACCTGAGCTTTGCGGTCGAGGATGCGCTTAACGTCGTCGGCGTTGAGTTTGTTGTCGTGGTAGGCGGCGTAGGAGACCACCTTGCGAGTTTGGCTTAGGGTCATCCCTCGCAGGGCTTTGACGAGGGCATGGATGACTTCAGGGGTTAATTCAACCGATACCTTGCCATTCACCGACCTAGCGACCTTGGAAATTTCGGCCAGTAGTTCCTCTGGTTCTGGCAGTTTCAAATCTAAATACGCCGCATCTTGGGCTAGCTCTGGCGGCAAAACGACCCCGCTACCGCTAATCACCAGGGTGGATCGGTTGAGGGAAAACTGCTGCACCACCTCCCGAAACTGGCGAGCCACTACAGCATCCTTCAGGTGGGGGGCAAAATCCTTGAGCCAAAAAATGGCCTTAAAGCTCATGTCCTGGATGTGGCGTAGCATGTCGATGGGCTCGGCGGTTTTGGGGAGTGCCTGCCCTCGCTTGGCTCCTGGGGGTGCATACTCATTCTGCCAGCGGTTATCGGGGCTTTCGGGAGAACGCATCAACCCCTGGGCAATACTCCATTCAAAGATGGGCATCTGCATATCGGTACAAGCCTTTTGCATCAGGGTTTGTACCCGTTCCTCCTCCACCGTGTCGATCACAATCACCGGATGAAAGGAGACCACCAGGGTTTTAAAGTGCTGTGCGCTGTCTTTTAGGGACATGGCAAGTTCTCGTTAAGGGGACTGGACAGACACAGCAGGGGGCGGCAGGACACCCCTAGCCCGAATCCGGTTGACCGACCGAACCCATCAACACCCCATTGTGTTGCAGCTCCCCTGCACTTTTCCGCAATCTCTGGATGCGCCCAGACAGCGAGTTAGGGCCACCCCCTAGGGTAACTCAGTACGACCCATCAAGTAGCGGTCACACTCCCGCGCTGCGCCCCGACCTTCGTTGATGGCCCATACCACCAGGCTTTGGCCTCGGCGGCAATCCCCAGCGGCAAACACTCCAGGGATGGAGGTGGTGTATTGCTCATGCTCAGCTTTCACGTTGCTACGAGCGTCTTTTTCCAGGCCCAGAGCATCGATCAGGGGCTGTTCTGGCCCCAGGAATCCCATCGCCAACAGCACCAATTGGGCGGACACCACCTTCTCGGTGCCGGGGACGTGCTGGGGAACAAAGCGCCCGTTTTCGTCCTTGCCCCACTGAATTTGGACGGTGTGGACGGCCTTGACATGGCCATTCTCATCGCCCTCAAACTTGGTGGCGGTGGTCAGGTAGGTGCGGGGATCGGCCCCAAACTGGGCGGCGGCTTCCTCTTGGCCGTAGTCCATCTTGTAGACCTTGGGCCATTCCGGCCAGGGATTGTTGGCGGCGCGGGTTTCCGGTGGTTGGGGCATGATCTCCACCTGGGTAACGCTGGCACAGCCGTGGCGAATGGAAGTCCCCACGCAGTCTGTCCCGGTGTCGCCGCCGCCGATGATCACCACGTCCTTACCCGCCGCTGAGATAAATCCAGGGGTCGGCTGGCCATCGAGGACGGTACGGGTGTTTTCGGTCAAAAATTCCATGGCAAAGTGGATGCCCTGGAGGTCGCGCCCTTCAATCGGCAGGTCTCGCGGCTTGGTGGAACCCGTGCAGAGCAGCACCGCATCAAAGTCTTGCATTAGGGTTTCGGCGGCGATGTCCTTGCCCACTTCGGTGTTGCAAACGAAGGTCACGCCCTCGGCTTCGAGCACGTCTAACCGCCGCTGCACCACTTCTTTTTTATCCAACTTCATGTTGGGGATGCCGTACATCAGCAGCCCACCAGGACGATCGGCCCGTTCATACACCGTCACCCAATGGCCCGCCGAATTAAGCTGCGCCGCCGCCGCCAACCCCGCAGGGCCAGAGCCAATCACCGCCACTTTTTTGCCCGTGCGCTGCTGCGGTGGGGTGGGGGTAATCCAGCCCGATTCCCAGCCCTTTTCGGCGATGGAATACTCAATATTCTTAATCGTCACCGGGGGGCTGGTGATGCCCAACACGCAAGACCCCTCACAGGGGGCCGGACAAACACGCCCGGTAAATTCCGGGAAATTGTTGGTTTTGTGCAGCCGCTCCAGGGCTTCTTGCCACAGGCCGCGATAGACCAAATCGTTCCATTCGGGGATCAAATTGTTAATCGGGCAACCACTGGCCATGCCGCTGATGGTGATGCCCGTATGGCAAAAGGGCGTGCCGCAATCCATACACCGTGCGCCCTGGGTACGCAGGTTTTCCTCTGGCATGGCCAGGTGAAATTCATCCCAATTGCGAATGCGATCAACGGGAGACACTTCTTGTGCCACTTCCCGCAGATATTCCATAAATCCCGTCGGTTTTCCCATGATGTTTGTCCTGAAGTTGCTAATTATAAGGTCATTCGGTTGACTCGTAGGGTGCATTCGCGAAGCAATGCACCATGATGAGATTTCTTGCGCGGTGCATTGCAGCTCAAAAGCGTAATCTGGTGTGATTATCCAGAATTGGTAAGCCACGAATATACTGCTATAGAATAGAAATCCATTCTCAAAATCTTCCCTAATATTTACCTGAAAGCTCTCTGAATTTTAGCAATGCTGCTGACGAAGGTGGAAAATCTTCATATCCCACATATCCCATGTTCAGGGCTAGTTGCGCCGCCTTTCCAGCGACTTTGTTAGAAATAAATCTTTCTCTCAAGAAGACAAGCACTGAATAGCCAGATGTGTTAAACAGTATTTTCTTGATTCCCTTGATCGCCAGTTTACTATACTCCTTTTCAATAAGTCCTTTTACAGCAAGATCTCCATCCTCGTCAATGTACAAAAGCATAGAAGTATTTTGTGAAAAGTTAAGCTTTTCAGAAGCTGGAGAATCATTTAGTCGCCTTTTATAGCAAAAGCAGTCAGAATAATTTTCATTAAAAAGTATATAGTCACTGTATTCTCGACTCTTCTTGACCAAGGCTGACATTTGTCTGCCAAATATAGTATATATAATTTTCCCTTTAAATTGAACTTTACTGCTTTTGGACAATAGCTTCGTCTTCAATAATATTTTTGGAGATATAATGTCAAGTCTAGATTCAGAAATCTCGTTCTTGGCTAACATTGTTAGTACCTCCAATATCTTGCCTAAGATCACAACCCAGGTAGAGGAAGAACTATTTAGTTGCTCTTGAGATACTCCAAATCTTTGCTTAGCAGGCAATACTTCTTTTCTGTGAGAAGGTTTTCTATACAAGAAGAAATAGAAAACTAGATTTTCAAGAATATCTTCTCTTCTTGCTAAAAGATACAACCAATCCATCAAATATGAAATTTCTTTCTCCGGATTCTTCCAGTCAAGAAAACCGATTTCCTGGCAATAATTCTTGATCCAGTTTTTACAATCAGATGACAATGAGGCTATAAACCAATTTATTTCATCTTTTACCTTTTGAGATGACCGCTCATTCTCTCTTCCACGAAGATTTTGAAAATATTCTGGATTGATACTATAAAATGCTTGTTCAATGAAAGACTCTGCCGTTTCTAAGTCTTGCTCATGAGACTCTGCTAAAGATTTTGACTGATTACCCTGATTAACAGCAAAGCTTCGCTCAGGACAACGCTTGTCTTCGTAGTCATAATGCCCAAAACAACTCCTTCGCTTGTCAGGATATTTCGATTTGCTAAAATACAAAAACTGCTTACACTCAGGACAATATATTTTCCAGAGCTTGCATAGCTCATGAGTCAAGCTGGAATCCTTGGCGTAGATGATCTCGCCAGCCTTTTTTCCTACAAGTGCTTTTGCCTCAAACATCTCTAATCAAACGCAAGACTGTTAAAACTTAACTCAAAATAGACGCTAAAATCTCAGGAGTCAGCCCTTTAGACTGAGCATAGTCACTCATAAACTTCATAATCTCTTCCAGCGAACGGGTAGGCCGAGCAAAACTCTTGAGTTGTAGACTAATCAGTGCTTCCATTTTTGCGCGTTCCTCCTCAGAAGCCGCCTCAAACTGCTCAGCGACCTCTGCACTCACTCGAATTTGAATCGTTTTAGTTTCCATCGGACTAATGGATCTAGACGAACTCTGTAGGGTAAACAACAGTAGCCTACTATAAACCCCAGATTTTAGGACTTCCCAAAAACCCTAGAATCTCTTTAGGTCACGTTAACGAGTTGTTACCTTTTGGTCACTAGTTATAGGGTAATGTATCTGCCGTTACCGTTCATGGACATCCCCATGGCTGGGTGGCTCTGGCAAAGTATCCTAGAGAAGGCGCTACAATAGCGATTATGGTTGCAAGTCTCGAAGGCATACGACGAAAGTTCGCTGAGGATCTGTTTGAGTTCTCTAAGCACGCCGTTGATCAATCTATCATTCGTAGAATTTTGGTGCGGGAGATCAGAGAAGCCATCGCCAATGGTTGCATCATTGAAGACTACCCAGATGATAAATACGGGCCAAGCTGTTTAATTCTAGGTTTTACACAAGCTCAGCGGCCAGTTCATATTCAGTGTAGCTATCCTTCTCGCCCCATGATTAAAATCATTACCCTGTATGAACCTGAAGCCGATAAGTGGAGTAGCAATTTCACGAAAAGGAGATGAGCTAGCAATGACAACTGAATGGCAGGAAACCTTAGTTGAAAAGCAGATTACTTATACTCTTAACCTACACGGTCAAATCATTTTGATCGAAAATGTACCTGCTCGTGTCAACGAAGAAACGGGCGAGCAGTTTTTCTCTCCATCAACGGTAGAGCGATTGCAGAGAACAATTTTGGAACAATCAGAACCTGATCACTTTGTTCAGGTTCCTGTTTATAACTACTCAAACAGTGCAGCATAATTCTCATGGCCATTTCGCCGATGGAGAGACAATCCACTATTCCTCAAGAGGAACTGAAACAGCTTTTACGAGAGTTTAAATCACAGCGGGGAGAAAGTCTTCACCTCACGGCCATAGGCTAATTCGGCTCCTACGCCCGTGGCGAAACTAGGCCTAACAGTGATATTGATATTGTCTTCAAAACAGACTATCCAAACCTGTTGCTGGCCTCGTGGTTGCGACTAGATCTAGTAGAGCTTCTCAACCGCCCGGTAGATGTTATTCGCTATCGTGAAAACATGCGTCCTGGCTTGAAAGCTCGTTTAGACAGAGAAGTCATCTATGTCTGACAACGATCTTTTGATAGAACGGCTTCAACAAATTCTTACGGCGCTAGAACGCATCCCAAAACGGTTTGAGAGCATTGCTGAACCACAAAACTTTTGCCGTACAGAATCAGGGCTTGAACATCTCGATTCTATTTGTATGGTTTTGCTAGCTGACGGATCGTATCGCAATTCGTCAGCTAGCATCGTGAATAGGCTCTAAAACTTTCTCGCAAAGATTTCGTCCTGCTTCAATGGCTAAATCTGGATCATCAGGAATATTTGGTATTCCTGATGATCTGAGAAATTTCAGAATATAGAAATTCCCGCATAAAAAAGCTCTTGGAAAGTCTTACCCTGCCAAGTTCCTCTAAAGCTTTAACCGTTTGGGGCTTTTTCATTAAGGTTGTAGCTAATCATCTAGAGTTAATTTCGCAGGTTAAGCAAGGTCACAGTTGGAGACAGCGCTAGGAAAATTCAGGATTGCAAAGTCTTGCCACTAGTTCTTCTTCACGCTTCTTATTTAGTCTGTGTTCTAGAAATTCTAGGATAGAGTCCCCGGAGTTTCCCAAAAATCCTAGAATCTTTTTAGGTCACGTTAATATATTGTTACCTCTTGGCGGGAGGGCAGAACGGAAATGTATCCGCTATTACAGTTCGTAGATGTGTCCCTGGCTAGGTGGTTTGAGAAAAGTATTCTAGAGAAAGAGCAAAATAAATCATATCGAGTTATTCAAAAATACGCTGAGACGACGATGTTCAAGATTGGTGAGTAGATCTTTGTCATACTCTCAAAGCTTTTTCAATCATGAAGGATCGATATGCTATTTTATTCACTGCTATAATGCAAAAATTAATATTGCCTGAAAACTAATTTATTACATATTGCTTATTGTCCTACTTTTGATCAATCCAAAACCCTCTATCTTGTCTGAATTTTAGACGCTTTCCAGATGAGAATAGATTTTGAGCTATGATTGGCTCAAAATCATTTATCGACCAAACCTCATCATCTGGAAGAATAAATTTACACGGAACCTGGCCATAAAAAGATGCCCACATTGAGAAGGTACTAGGTGGCCCAAAGATATAGTCACACATACTTAAACTTTGCAAGTCAGATATGGCACTGATATTCAGTGAGAAAGAATTGGGTATTTTGCTAAGCAATTCA
Source organism: Nodosilinea sp. (assembly GCA_040396995.1). Taxonomy (GTDB): domain Bacteria; phylum Cyanobacteriota; class Cyanobacteriia; order Phormidesmidales; family Phormidesmidaceae; genus Nodosilinea. Next base: position 71,588 of record JBBAWV010000002.1, read on the forward strand.
TCAGTGGGCTCATTAGAGGCAATGAAGAACTTGATGTTTCCTTTAAGCTGTGACTGTAATGCTTCGGCAATGGCTGCATAGTAATTATTAGTATAATAATATTTACCGTTATTCCAGTATTTGTAATCCCCTCTCCTCACATGCATACCAATTACAACATCTGTTGATTGACGCTCAAATCCTAGTCCGTTTGGGATTTTAAATACTTCCCTAATAAAGTCTGCATTTCTTATGAATCGCTGGGTATCTTGGGGCAAACTCCAGGAGCTAAACACTACAGATGATCTACCAGGTAATTCTGCAGATACCCCATCTGTTTTGACGAATGTTCTCAAAGCACTTTCCAGGCAGTCTGACCACTTGGGGTTAATAAAACGGATAAACTTATGTTGACTTAAGTTTGGAAAATGATTTTTATAATCATAAAAACCATTGATGTAAATAGTTTGTTTATCCTCTTTAGCTTTGGCTATAAGTGGACTATAACTCCACAGTTGATTACATAGTTGACCTGGAGAATCCATAATAATTATCATCACTCTATCCCTATAAACACTAGGCATTAGCAAAAAATATTTTGCCTATTTTGGAATTGGCCAACATATAGCAGTCCTACATGATTTGTGAGTGGTACTGGGGATGTAACCTTTGACAAGGCTGATCTTTCATCTTACGAATGACCTAGGACTGCTATATGATTGCTTAGGTAAGCTTTTTAAGAGTCATGTCTCAATCACGAAATATAGTTAACATTTGCTACTAAGTATATGATCTTTGATTTTTTATCACCTAAAACTCCTCTGTAGTAAGAAACCTAAAAAACATGTCGCTGTAGCAATTTAATAAGCTGATGCGTGTCTAAATTGCATGTCAACCCTCTCTAGAGTCATTGCCATCAGGCTTTTAGGGCGATCTGGCTAGTGTGTTTTAGATGAATAACAGCTTATCTATTGTTATTCTGGAACTAAGTTTGCTTCGTATCCTTCATAATTTCTCTATTAATTGACGTCTTATTCGGCCAGCATGAACACGCATTTTCCCAATAAAACTATGTTGAATAGCTGGCTTTGTTTCCTTCTCCCAGATGCTTTTAAGTCTTAGATCAAAGCGGGATGCTTTATCGTAAAGACCTTCATATACATTTTGAGTGTTGAGATTAGGAGCTAGACACATCACATAATTGCTTAAATGGCTATTACCATGCACTAAAAAATCACATCTTGCCAAGAGATAGGCATCAACAATCGCCTCCATACCTAACGTATTAAAGGAAATGCCCGCAGCTTGACAATTCTTGGCATGGGCTTCACCAAACTCGTACTGATCAGATGCAACAGTGAGCATCTTGTCTCCATATCGCTCTCGCACAGCCTTCTGCACCATTCCTGCATCTGTACCTAGAAAAATACAATCATATTCATTGAGTCTAGCATCAATAATTTCAAAATACTTAGCAAAGGGTGGGCTACCAACCCCAAGTAACTGGTTTAGCCTGTCTACACCTCCATGTCCCACTTTATCCTTACCTGGACCTCGCAAATGGACACCCAATACTCGACGAGACTTGAAGTGTTGATCATAGAGATTGTGAATCTGTTCTCGAAGCCAAGGTTGCAGTGAAATATTTGTTTCAATAATCTGATGACATTCTTGTCGATCAATAGGCTCTCGAAGAACACCTGCAAACTGGGGGGCAGGATTAACCTGTTTATCTCTCTCTCGTCTTGCAAATAGCTTGACTATGTTGATCTCCTCAAGGGATTGTTGCTTATCCTCTTTACTATGACCTATTCTTTCAAAGAAAATATCCCAAATATCAGCATCATCTGCATGCCAAATGGAAGGCCAGTAGGGTACTGGCAAATACCCTTGCCGCTCTGCTTCCTTACAGGCAACGATATACATATTCAATTTTGCGAATACCCCCGCCCATCCCTCTTGAAAATTGATCAGCTTCTTTTCCATATTTAGCCTCTACAAAATGGCCGTCATATTTTAATTCGCAGCTTATTGAAATGACAAAAAGATAAAATCAATATTTCCAAACATCGGAAAGTGATGATCCTTGAAGCATAAGACAAAGCCCTGATGATTGTCATTGCTAGATAGCTCAACAATCTGTGAAGTGCACTCTAGCTTAAATAAGCGATATCCTTTTTCTCGCATGAATGCTTGTAGATCATAGGGCTGATAACCAAATCCTTGACATGCTCTATGCAGACAATTATAGACAACAAGGGGCGAAACGTCACTGGATAAGAGTGTTTCAGCTCCTTGCAAGATCGGCAGTTCTGCACCAGAGGCGTCAACGATTAAAATATCTGGCCGAGAGAAAGTCTCATTCTCTTTCAGTTGTTCTAAAGTCCTTTGCAAGGGTTGAACCTTTACGTTTTCAAGCTTTACAATCCAACAGTTTTCATCGACAGGTCTACCAATCGTGTTGTAGGGATCTCGCCACTTAGCATTGACTTGTAACGTTCCTTCGCCTTCATAGTTGGAAATAGCTACTGCTACTATAGTGACTCGATCTAGGCAACTGTTCAACTCCAGATTTTGCTTCAAGCACTGACAAAGGTCTGGATCGGCTTCAATGGCTAAGAGTCTACCTTGGGAAAGTCTTTTGGAGAGGGGCACTGTTGTCATCCCTACGTTTGCACCAATTTCAATGATGGTGGAGTTTTGTGATGTTAGTGATAAAAGACAATAAAGTAATCGTTCTTTTGAGGAATCACCCATCCAGAACTGTCTAACTGCGCCCCCCTGGGGGTGTAGACGAAAAAAGGTATCCTTGACTTTAAAGGCTAAGGTCTTACCCGTTGACCCAGCCTGGTATGCTTTGCTCTTTAACCAGGCCTTCGTGCTTGACTTAGCCTTGGTAATAAAGCTTTGAGTCTGAGAACGCAGTGAAAGAGAGTCAATAAAGTTGTCAACCTGTCGATTTTGAACTCCTCCAGCACCTCTAAAGCTTCGGATATCGTACTTAATCGCTAGATTTGTGAAAATTGACTGATCGCCTCGATTTTCTACAAATCCAAGAATATCGGGTAACCCACAGGTATTAGGTTTTACGTAGGAAGCGATGCGTTCATCAAGGTTATATTGCAGCCATTCATTGACAAATATTTCGGCAAAATCGCTTTTTTGAAGTAGAAACCAGGTGTTTTGCAGCGCAGGGGCGTTGTAATATTTAGGATTATCGCAGTTCATATACACAAAGGCATCGCGCTTTGTGTACTTAGAGTTTTTTTCGCCCCATTCATGGAATAGTGTACCGCCATTGCGAATACATAGATTTGCTAGAACATGTATTGGTCGGTTAATGGTATAAGCACCACAATCGTAATAAAAAATAATATCTCCTGTTTGAATTTCTTTAAGCAACTGCTGGACAATAAAGGGTTTCCATACAGCGCCATTATCAAATCGACTTTTATTGAGATAATCTTGGTTTTCTTGATAAAAAGATGTGCTTTCTAGTTTTGGCCATGTCCATGAAACAATATTTTCAAGACCTTGACGACGAGCTGATTCATTAAGCTTGGCCTGATTAGCCAAGAACCTACCTCCCTTGTGGCCGAAGCGGTCATCAGCATAATTGAGCAGATAAAGTTTCATGATTTAGGAATGCTTTGCAAGAGAGGTTAGACGACGCTTGATCTTCTCCGTTACTGAGTACACTTTCTGCTTGAGACGAATTTTAAGCTTTCCAGACTTACCATGTTTTAAATAAACGTTTAGGTGCGGAAGGGTGGGGCTAAAACACAGTGCTGCAAAGGCAACGTTAGAAATACCATGAATGAGAAAACCCGTTTTAGACAGAAGGATCGCTTCAATCAGTACCTGCTCTCCTAGTTCAGCTCCACCAAACTGGAGGTGAGGACTATTGCCCTCATCGGCCCGCTGGGCGTCATAGGTTAAAAGGCTGCCTTGATATCGTGAACGAAATTTCTCAACGGTGGTTTTGGTATCGGTTGCCAAAAAGATTTTAGCTTCTGGAAACCGCCTTAGGATTCGATCAACCTCGCACATGTAAACATTTTCATCGAGATGGGGCATCCCATACCAGCCAGTCACTTCCTGGCTCCGTTCAGTACCGCGCATATGAACGCCAATGACGAACGAATCAGCAAAATAATGTTGATAAAAATCGTCAATCTTGTTGGCAATAGCTGGTCGTATATGGATGTAGCGGTTGATTAAATCATGGAATATTGCTCTACGATCTTCGTGGATTTCCTGCTGACCAGAATCAAACTCGGCCCAACAGTTTGTCACTTTTACATGATTAGGGACTAATATACTTCCTTTGAGTTTGCCAGTGTATTGTTCTGGGGGATTATGTGTAATATCAGCGTGTGAATATTCATAGATACTAGCGTGCTTAAGTCTTTCTAGGGGCTCCTGAAAAACATCCTCAATCGTCAAGCCTGAAACAGGCTCAAAGTAGTATTCCCAGGCATTATCCTGGAATCCATTATGTCCCTGGTCTGACCAGTAGAGGCAATTACTGCCAAAAAAAACAAGGGTAGCTCTTCCCTCTTGTTCGGCACGGTAAATATGCCCTAACACTTGAAAAAAAAGTGCAAAGAAGCCAACTTTCCGAGATAGACAAACAATTACGCCGTTGTTTTCTAAATCTAGTGCTTTATCTTTAGGCATTGTATTCATGGGGAACGCCTATCCCTTTTGGACAATATTCTTAAGAATTTCATGCAAACCAGCGAGTGAATTTTCTTCGGTAAAATGAGTTATGATTCGCTGGTAAGCTGCGTCACCTAGTCTTTGAGCAAGCGCTGGATCTGTCGCTAGAGCAACCATATGCTTTGCATATTGTTCGATATCCCCCTCTTCTGCTAGCAATCCAGTTTCCCCATCAAGAACAACTTCTGGGATGCCATCATGTCTAGTCGCAATTGAGGGTATTCCCATCGCGCCAGCCTCTAGAAAAACGACGCCTAGAGACTCACTATCTCCATTGCCCGTTCTGAGGGAATGTTGTACCAGTGCTCTGGCATTACGAAGAGCCTGGGCAACATCGTCGGGAGAGCAAGCTCCGCGTAGAGAAACATGTTTTTCAAGTTTGAGCGCAATGACGATTTGTCTACAAGCCTCTAACAGTGGCCCATCCCCAATCATACTTAGATGAGCATCAGGAATTTGATGAATAACCTGATGAAAAGCTAGTAGGGTTAAATGAGGCGCTTTCTTTTCTACAAATCTTCCTACGGCAACAAAGTGAGGGGGCGATGCACCGGGTTCTCCACCCTGAAACTTGCTAACATTGACACCATAGTGGTTCACAAAAATCCGCTCTGATTTAGCCCCAAGGAAGCAAAGTTGATTCGCCATACTTTGGGATGCCGCAATTAAGCTAGCCGCTTGATGAAAGAGTTTCTGATAGCGATCTTTATATTTTTCAGCGGTTGAATATTGGAAGGCATCAAATCCATGGAAGTGAGCCACTAGAGGGACGTTTGCCATCTGGCAAGAGTCTAAAATAGCGCAGGCCGTTGGACCATACTCGGCTAATACGACATCAACCTGCTTACGGATTAAAAACTTACTCAACGCCTCTACTTCGGCTTGCTTTACAGAACGATTGAAAAGGCGACGAGAGAGGGAGGATGACAGATTGCGTGGATAGAGGGTTTCCCCTTGCAATTCTCGAATTGGAAAGTACGATCCATCGCCCACTAAGTTAATCGTATCAGCCGATAGACTATGCATATGGGCATGGATAAAGGTTTCTGAATATACATTGTCGCTAGGTGCTACTACGCATATTTTCATTTTTCGTTCCCTAGCTTAGGGTGTAGTGCCTGTGTAATAGAGATTCTTCAACCCTAGAGATTATAGTCATTCCAGTTTAGTTTGAGAATCCTAAAAGCCTGTTAGAGCCTGACTCTCTGCGGCTAGGCGGTCTCATCTTTAATTGAAACAACTATAAGGTGCTAGCGAGGTTTGAGGTTTTAGAGGGCGTTTGCAACGGGATTAACGGTAGCCTTAGTCCCCTGTTAATCCCCCTTGTCCCCTGTGGAAAGGGGGGGAATCAAGTCTCGCTTTTTAAGGGGGATAAGGGGGATCTCCACTTTGGCTACGGCTCATAGGACTTTGCAAGCATCCTCTTAGATGGTCGGTATAACTTAGTTGTCCTTGGGAAATTCTCCTGACGACTACCTTCATCTTATTATTATCCCTACGCTAACCTGCGGCTCAGGAAAATGCCTTGGGGGGCTATGGACGCACAAATTCCGAGGGCCGCTTGAAGTTTTCCACGGGGGTATCGGCGAGGGCTTGGCGCATGAAGTCTCGCCACACCGGAGCAGCGTAGGTTCCCCCAGTAGCCCCGGAACGTAGCGGGCGATAGTTGTCGTTGCCGACCCAGACCGCTGTGGCCAGTTGGGGCACATAACCCACAAACCACACGTCCCGCTGGGAGTCGGTGGTTCCGGTTTTGCCCGCCGCTGGCCGACCGATGGCGGCGGTTCTGGCGGTACCGCGCACGATTACTCCCTGGAGCACATCGTTGAGAGATGCGGCGGCCCAGGGATCGAGCACCAGTTGGGGATTGGGGGTGTTGTCGAGCAGCAGGTTGCCCGTGCTGTCGGTGACCTGCACGATGAAGGTGGGGTCGGAATGCCAGCCGTTGTTGGCAAAGGTGGCATAGGCTCCGGCCATTTCCATGGGCGTCAGGTCAACGGCTCCAAGGGGCAGAGAGGTCACAGGCAGCATGGGGCTTTCGATGCCCAGGGTGCGGCACAGCTCGATAATGGTATTGATGCCTACCGTCTGGCCCAGTTTCACGGCGGGCACGTTGCGAGACACCTCCAACGCCTTGCGAATGGAGATATTGCCCATAAACGATCCATCGTAGTTACGGGGGCTGTAGGAGCGGTAGCCGTCGGGATAGCTGACGGGGGTATCGGCGATGCTGCTGTCGGGGCTGTAGCGTCCGGTGGCAAAGGCCGCATAGTAGACGAAGGGCTTGAAGGCCGAACCGGGCTGGCGTTGGGCCATGGTGGCTCGGTTAAACTGGCTCTGGCCATGATCGACGCCGCCCACCATCGCCTTCACAAAGTGGGTGCGGGGGTCGATGGCCACGAGGGCCATTTGGTCGGCCATGCGGGCAATACGGGCGTTGTGGCTGCGGACTACTTCTTCCGCCTTCCGCTGCATGGCTAGATCGATGGTGGTCTGTACCCGCATCCCCCCTCGCAGTACCGCATCGGCACCAAAGCGATCCTTCAGTTCTAGAACCGTGGCATCGGTGACGTAGGGAACGCTACTGGTGCTAAAGGATTTCACTTCGCCAATCATGAGCGGAGACCCCTGGGCACTGGCCTGTTCCTCCGCCGAAATCCAGCCGAGCTGGCGCATCCGACCTAGGACAGTGGCCTGTCGCTCCTTAGTGTTGGTGTAGTTGTTGAAGGGGCTATAGCGCTCTGGAGCCTGGATTAACCCGGCCATCACCGCCGCTTCCGGTAGGGTGAGATCCTTGGCAGATTTGTTGAAATAGCTCTGGGCAGCGGTTTCTACGCCATAGTTGTTATGGCCCCAATACACCTGGTTGAGGTACATCTCCAGGATTTCGTCCTTGGAGAAAATTTGCTCTAGGCGCAGGGCCAGCACCGCCTCCGCCACCTTACGACTGATGGATCGCTCTGGGGTGAGGAATAGGTTTTTCACCAACTGCATGGTGATGGTGGATCCGCCCTCCACGGTAGACCCGGCCTGAACGTTGGCCAGTAAGGCCCGCCCCACACTGCTGGGGTTGATGCCGTTGTGGGAGTAAAAATAGCTATCTTCAATGGCCAGCACCGCCCGCTTCAGGTGGGGAGAAATATCCTCCATGTTGACCACTTCGCGGTTGGCTTCGTCGTGGAGGCGGAAGAGCAGGGTGCCGTCGATGTCGTAGATATAGCTGGTCTCGCTGGGGGCGTAGTTGCGTAGCACCCGCACATCGGGCAGGTTACGGAAGCTAATGGCAAGGCCCACCAGCCCACCAGCGGCTACCGCACTCACCAGCATGGTGGTGCCGAGGAGAGTGGCCGCTGTCACCTGACCCACATCCTGCACGTACTTCAGCAGACCCGTGTTGCGCCGCAGGGGCTTGGGCTGAGACCGAATTTTTTGACGAATCGTATTTGTAGACACGTTAGGTATCAGTATTTAATGAAGAACGGCAGGATACGGTTTAGGCAGAGCGCTTACCCTGACGGCCACCGAAGCCTGAGTCGGAAGGTAGCTGCAATTATAATCGCGACTTTGCCGACTGATCCGGCCTGTATCGTCATAAAAGTGCACCTTAGCTCAGCAAGTTGATCCCTTCACCATGGCCCAAGACCCTTCCCCCGCCTCCCCTGCATTGCCGTCTGAGCTTCAGAGCATTTATCGTGGCATCAGCGAGGTATTCCCCGATCAGTCCCATTCTAGCGATCCAGATCAGAATCTAGTCCAGCGAATTCAAACGACGGATCGCCCCCTGCGAGTCAAGCTGGGCATCGACCCCACCGGGGCAGAAATTCACCTGGGCCACAGCATTCCGGTACGCAAGCTGCGGGCCTTTCAGGATGCGGGGCACACCGCCGTGCTGATCATTGGCGACTTTACCGCTCGCATTGGCGACCCCACGGGTAAATCCGAAGTGCGCCGCCAACTCACCGAGGCCGACGTGAAGGCCAACGCCATAACCTACCTCGACCAGGTGCGCCCCATCTTGGATTTTGACACCCCCGGACGCCTGGAAATTCGCTACAACTCCGAGTGGCTATCGGGGCTAGATTTGGGCAAAATTATCGATCTACTGGGCACCATGACCGTGGGCCAAATGCTGGCCAAAGAAGGCTTTGCCGAGCGCTATGAGAAGGGCACCCCCGTCTTTTTACACGAGTTCCTCTACCCTCTGCTCCAGGGCTACGATTCCGTGGCGGTGCAGGCCGATGTGGAACTGGGCGGCACCGATCAAAAATTTAACATTGCCGTTGGGCGAGACCTCCAGCGCCACTTTGGCCAAACGCCCCAGTTTGGGATGCTGCTGCCCCTGCTGCTGGGCACCGACGGTCATCAGAAAATGTCCAAGTCCTTGGGCAACTACGTCGGCCTGCAAGAAGCTCCCCTCAGCATGTACTCCAAGCTGGAAAAGGTTCCTGATACCTTGATTCGTAGCTACTTTGAACTGCTCACCGACCTGCCCCTGGAGTCTCTGCCCGAAAATCCGCGAGACCAGCAAAAGCAACTGGCCCTCGCCGTCACCGAACAGTTCCACGGCCCCGATGCCGCCCACCAAGCCCAGCAGGCCGCCATTAGCCTGGTGCAAGGCACGGGCCAACCCGCCGAGGGGGTGCCAGAATTTTCCCTCAGCACCATCCAATTTCCGGCCAAGCTGTTCTACTTAGTCGGGGCCACGGGCCTATGTGCTGGCAGCAGCGATGCTCGCCGCCAAGTCCAAGGCGGGGCCGTCAAGCTCGATGGCGAAAAGCTGGCCGACCCCAACCAGGAGTTTGCCAGCCCAGACCTCCTGCTGGGCAAGGTGGTGCAGGTGGGCAAGAAAAAGTTTATGCGCCTGGTGGACTAATGGGCTAGGAGACCTCGCCCCTGTGGAGGAGTGGGAATAGAATCGGCGGCAGTTTGGTAATCACCACAGGCTAGGCCGGGGGGCGCTGTTGCAGGATAAATTCTGCCAAAGCCAGGTCTACGGGGGTGGTGACCTTGAGGTTGGTTTCCTCCCCCGGCACGATGTGGACAGGCAGACCACACTGCTCAAATAGGGCGGCATCGTCGGTGACAGCCCAGCCCTGGCGACGGCCCTGATCGTGGCATTGCTTCAGCAGGGCCACCTCAAAACCCTGGGGAGTTTGAGCCGCCCAGAGGTGCTGGCGATCAGGGGTGGCGGTGATCTGCTGATCGGCATTGACGACTTTGATGGTGTCCTTCACCGGAATGGCGGCAATTAGCCCCTGATGGTGTTCGAGGGCGGCGGCGCAGCGGTTAAACAGATCGGCGGTGGCCAAACAGCGGGCTCCATCGTGGATTAACACCTGGGTGGCCTCCTCCGGTAGCCCTTGCAGGCCGTTATAGACGGAATCCTGGCGGGTATCACCGCCATCCAAAAATGCCACGGGTTTATTCAGGTGTAAATCCGCCACAATAGCTTCGAGCAGAGGGCGATCCTGGGGTTGACCAATCAGCCCAATCCAGACTACAGAGTCAGCCGCCGCCGCCGCCCGCAATGTCCAGGCAATCAGCGGTTGGCCCAGCAAATGCAGCAGCACTTTGTTGCGGTCGGCTCCCATCCGGCGACCCATGCCAGCGGCGGGAATGAGCAGGTGAACAGCGGTCATGGGTGCGATCCGGGTTGAACAAGGGTGAACAAGGGTGAACAAGATAGCGGTCAAGATAGGGGTTGAGAAAGACAGCCGAGTTTGATCCGTACGGAGCAGCCCCGGCCAGAAAATTCGACCTCAGCGAGAAATTTAATCGCCTTTGCCCGCTAGATTACGCTTAAATCTGGGTCAGGTTCCACTACAATAGCTTGCGAACAGGCATGGACGTAAATTATGCGGGTATTGGCTCTGGTTCCGGGGGGAGTTGAACGCCAACTGGAGTTCTTCCCTGTGCTGCGGGAAATTAAAGCGGCCTTTGGGGGGGCGGAGGTCGCCGTGGTCGTCGATCCTGAGGCTAAGGACGTCTATCAACTGTCGAAGGCCGTGGATGAGGTGGTGCCCTACCGCTTTCAGGCCAGCAACAGCCCCGCCGACTGGGCCAACCTGCTGGGCATTCTGCGAGACCGTGAGTTTGAAGCCGTCCTCACCCTCACGGAATCCTGGTCTATCGGCCTGCTGCTGTGGCTGAGCGGGATTCCCACCCGCATTGGCTACGAGGGCGGCGGTAATGGCTGGTTCCTCACCACCCTGATTCCCCGCTCTGCTACCCCCACCGAAGATTACGCCGCGTTTCTAAAGGCGCTCAATATCAAGGCTTCCCTGGCTTCACCGAGCCTCAATGTACCCCAGTCTGACCTCAATACCGTGGCCTCCCTTCGCCAGGGTGCGAAGATCCAAGGCGGCTATGTGGCCATTTACCCCGGCACCAGCCCCAGCGGAGAAGCCTATCCCACCGACCAGTGGGTCACTATTCTGAAGGATTTTCGGCAACGCCAGCCCGATCTACCCCTGGTTCTGCTTCAAACTGCCGATACTGTGGCCAACAATGTTGCCCTCTGCCAAGCCCTACCCGGTCTCACGGTGCTAGAGCCGGAAACCATGGGCCAGTTAGCGGCACTCATTGCCGGAGCCAATCTGTTGGTGTCCGTCGAGGGCTATCCGGTGGCCCTCGCTGCGGCCCTGGGGGTCTACACCGTGGGCCTTAGTGCTTCCCCCATGGTATCGCCCGCTGGCGGTGAGGATCGCTTTGTCAATGTGGCTTCTAAAACGGGGAAACTTGCGGATCTCGCCCCAGAAGCCGCCCTCAGCACCATCTGGAAGGGCTAGACCCAGGGCCACTTTTAGCGAGCCAAAGGCTGCAATTTTCTGGGAGCACGCCCTCTGTGGGCATAGTTGGGTTATTCTGCCTAAGCTTCTATCACGTCTATCAATAATCGACCTTTAGGAGGACTATCCTCGATGGATAAGATTAAAGAACAGGCTAATGTCGTCAGCCAACTGGTCTTTTCCGGTGAAACGGGCGAGGTTTACAAAAAAATGCTCAGCCGCACCTGGGACATCCTGAGGGAGACCGGGGTGCTGCTGTGGCTGGTGGTCTGCCTCGTCTTCGTGGGGGGCGAATGGTTCTATCGAAATTCCGTTAGCCTAGGGCGCAGTGCCCGCACCTGGTACACCAACCTCAGTACCAAAAGCGCCGACGCCGAGGCTCCCTCCATGGAAGCGACTGGGGAAGCCCTGCTCAGCAGCTTAAAATCCAGTACGTCCTACCTACTCAGCCAAGCTCGTCAGCAGTTGGGTCTGCCAGAACCAGAACCCACCGCCCCCGTTGCCCCTGCCCCCAAGGTCGCTCCCCCGCCGCCCGCCCCCCCTGCGGCCCCCGTCGTTGCGGAGCCTCCTCAAGCCCCCATCGCTGCGGAGCCATCCACTCCGGCCCCTATGACCTTCACTCCGCCCACCAGCCCAACCACCGACGACGACGATCTTTAACGTCTAGGTCTCTTGCCCTTGGTCTAGGGCTTATCCTCTGTGGGACTGCATCAACCAGTCCCACACCCGATCTACAAGGTCTGTAGACCCCAGGTCAAACCATTGCACCGTGGCCCGATTACGAAACCAGGTGCGCTGACGTTTGGCAAACTGTCGGGTGTGCAGAATGATCGCCTCAATGGCCACATCTAGGGAGATATCCCCCTGCACGTAGGGCAACATTTCGGCATAGCCCAGGGTTTGCAGCAGCGGCAGGTCAGCCCCGTACGTCTTGACTAAATGGATCACCTCCTCCTCAAACCCCATTTCAAGCATGGTGTGGGTGCGCTGGGCAATGCGGCGGTGCAGGGTATCGGTGTCGGCGTCTAACCCCAGGTACAGAATGGGGTAATCGGGGGGATTCTCCCCTTGCAGAGCCGAGGGGGGCTGCCCGGTGACGTAGAAAATTTCCAACGCCCGAACGGTACGCACCGGATCGTTGGGGTGGATGCGCTGGGCGGCGACGGGGTCGAGGGATTGCAGCAGAGCGTAGGCGTGGGGCTGGCCCAGGTCGCTGATTTGCTGGCGCAGGGCGGGCTGGGGAGCCACGGGAGGAATTTTCAGCCCCTTAACGATGGCATCAATATAGAGTCCGGTACCGCCGACCAGCATGGGAACGACGTTTCCCGTTTGGTGACATTGACGAATCAAGCTCTGAGCCTGCTGCTGATACTCCGCTAGGGTGAGGGTTTCGGTGGGGTCGCAGAGGTCGATTAAATAGTGGGGCACCCGATTTTGATCGGCCTGGGACGGTTTGGCGGTGCCAATGTCAAACTCTCGATATACTTGTCGGGAATCGGCACTCAGAATCGTACCCTTGAGACGTTCCGCGAGGGCCATCGCCAATCCCGACTTTCCCGTGGCCGTTGCGCCGCAGATCACCAGCAAAAATGGTACGCTTGAATTAGCCCAATTCCCCTGAGATGAGGTAGCTTCTAAAGCCGGATTTTCTGTGGGTTCCATCCCTCGATCAATCTGCATCTCAGTCTGCTTTAGAATCCTCTATGACAGGTTTATGCTATAATTTTCGGGTGTTTTGACCTGTTTGCCAGTCAGGCGGCTTGCAAGCTAATTTAAGCCCTTATTCAAGCCCACGTTTGGAGCGTACAGTAATGACAACCGACTACGGTGCCGATCAGATTCAAGTACTCGAAGGGCTTGAACCTGTTCGTAAGCGTCCAGGGATGTACATTGGCAGTACTGGCCCCCGTGGACTTCATCATCTAGTGTACGAGGTTGTCGATAACTCCGTCGATGAGGCGCTGGCGGGGCACTGTAATCGCATCGATATTTCCCTCAATGCCGATGGCTCCGTCACCGTCACCGACGATGGGCGCGGCATTCCCACCGATGTTCACCCCCGCACGGGCAAGTCCGCCCTAGAGACGGTGATGACGGTGCTGCACGCGGGCGGCAAGTTTGGCGGCGGCGGCTACAAAGTCTCTGGCGGTCTACACGGGGTGGGGATTTCCGTCGTCAACGCCCTGTCGGAATGGGTGGAAGTGACCGTGTGGCGTGAGGGCAAAGTTCACAAGCAGCGCTACGAGCGAGGCGTGCCCATGGGGGAATTGGAGGTGGCTCCCATTGCCGAAAAGCGGCAGGGTACCTCGGTTTCGTTTTTGCCCGACACCCAAATTTTCTCCACCGGGATCGAG
>JBBAWV010000003.1:0-84303 GCA_040396995.1 Nodosilinea sp.
AGGGGGGCGCTTTTTGCGTGGTGATAGCCGTCGGCAAATGGGTTAGGACAACGGCAAGGAGTTCAGCCGTCATGCCCGTGAACAACGGGCATCCACGCAGGATGTGCTGCCCAACTTTAGTTTTTCCTCTGTGCAGGAAAGACTCCTTGGGTAAGATGATTCAGGACAAGTAGCTGACTTTGGATTCCCGCCTGCGCCGGAAAGACGGATCTTCCGTGTTTAAGGATAGGGCGCTGATACGTCTCTGGGTTGCAATACCCTTATGGGACAACGGGGGCGAAAAATCTCTAGGGTTCACCCCCAAAAAGGCTTGACATTGTGCAGGATTAACCTGCTATATTAAGAAAGGCAACGCGATGGGGTGTCGCCAAGCGGTAAGGCAGCGGGTTTTGGTCCCGCCATTCCTAGGTTCGAATCCTAGCACCCCAGTTCTTCAGTCATCCTCATATTCGTCATCTTCCAGGGCTTGTAGCGCTAGGAGAATTTCCTCCTCTTGGGCTACAAACTCATCCTCTGGCATTTCGCCCATATCGAAGGACAGTTGCAAAGCGAGGAGCTGTTTCTGCAAGCTTTCGGCGTCGTTGGTGGAAACATCCGCTTGTTCCAGAACCTTATCGGCAATCCAGGCGACTCCTTCAATGGGGCCAAGCACCGGAGCAAAGAGCAATTTCAACAGCATGGCAAAGGGCGCAGAATCACAGCAAAAACCGTATCGTATGAAACTCGGATTGTTGCCCTCCCACGGTATCAGTACTCGTAGGATGAGCACTGCCCATCACCTAGATAACAACGCCACAGAAATTACTCTAGTTGGGCAAAGTTGTAGGGAGCCGTAAAGTTGTTGTAGCGCACCCGTAGGCGATCTCCAAAGGTGGCATCTACTTCGTCTAGGACACGGCTAAAGGCAGCTTCGGCGTCCCAAGGTATCAGGTAGGCGGCGTTGAAAATCATCGTGTCGGTCATGGGGTCGTTTTCGATGGCATCCTTAGCTAGGGGAGCTAGGGCTTGGCGAAATTGGTTGGCAATGTTGTCCTGTCGTTCTTGAAGTGCTGCTTCAATTTGCTGCCCAATTTGGATGACCTGATCCATGCTGAGTTGGGTGCCCTCTAGTTGATCACGCTGGTGGCGGAGGTCGTCGTTTTCGGTCATCAGCATTTCTAGTTCCGTAGCTGCATCCCACATCACCTTCACGCTTACTTCACGGCAACCGTCCAGCCGTTGAAAGAGCTGGGTTAGCATCTCCCGGTAGGGGGTGATTAAATCCTCCTTCACCTGATCCCAATCGTTGACCGTGAGCCCAAACTGAAGCGGCAGCAGCGTATGAAAGCCCTGTTGCATGGCCGATTCCAGCACCTTTTCGTGGGCCAGCAAATTGTAGCGACTGGCCAGGTAGCGCTTCTGACACGCCTCGGAATACAAAAATGTAAAGCCATCTAGTGTCCAGGCGTCTACGGGCTGGTCATCTAGACCCGTCACCGTCACCGACTTGGGGCCGGGGGCCGGAAAAATGCCGTACAGGTAATATCGCGTTGCCATCGCTATCCACAGAGTGAAGGAACTATCTCCAACATTCCCCTAACCTAGAGGAAATTCACCGAATTGGCTCAGATAGATACAAAGTGATGGAAAACGTTGGGAAGGGTGGCTCTCCACCTTTACCGTAGGGAGTGGCCTTGCTGGGATGTCAATTCTCTAGGTCAATGCCTTTGTCCTTCAGTTTAGCCTTCAGATTCGCCTCAGAGGTCGGCCATCAGTCGTTGGGATGAACCAAATCTGGTCTCCCTCCACCCTGGCCAGCCAGCCACCGGGGAAGGGGTCGGTTTGGCTGCGGTTGGGGGCAGAAATTAGGGCCACCAATTTTTCAATGTGGTCAAAGGTAATGGGAGCCGTCATCACCTGCTGCAACAGCCGTCGCAATACCCGTCGCTGTAGGGCTAGGGGGGCCGATTGTAAGGCAGATCGCTGGATGCACCATGGTGCATCCCGTTTCTGTACGACCTTGGTGTACAGGTCTTCGGTCATTTGATCCAACAAAACCACCTCTGCCGCGAGGATTTCGGCGGTTTGGGCCAGAGCTTGTTCCACCTTCGGGTTGAAGTGGCGCTGCAAGAGGGGAAAGACTTCTAAGCGCAGACGGTTGCGGGCGTAGGTGGGATCGGTGTTGGTGCTGTCGATCCACCAGGGCAGGCCGAATTGCTGACAAAATTGCTCGGTGTCTTGGCGGGTGAGATCCAGCAGAGGCCGCACCACCGTTAGACCGGGCTGATCAGAACTGAGGGGGCGCTGCCACGCGAGGGCTTGGAGTCCATCGGTGCCGCTACCGCGCAGTAGGTTGTAGAGCAGGGTTTCGGCGCGGTCAGTGGCGGTGTGTCCGGTGGCGATGTGGGTGGCTCCCAGGGTTTGAGCGGCATCACCGAGAACCTTGTAGCGCCACTGGCGGGCGGCGGCTTCGGTGGTGGGCTGGGTTTCGGCAGTGATGACCTGGCAGGGAACGCCCCAATTTTGGCAAAGATTCGCGACAAAGGCAGCATTTTCGGCAGAATCGGGCCGCCAGCGGTGATCACAATGCACCGCCCACAGCCGCCAGTGCCATTGGGGTTGCAAATCCACCAACAGCTTCAGCAGGGCGATGGAATCTTGCCCCCCCGACACCGCCACAACCACACCACAGCCCTGGAGCAGCAGGGATCGCCCCCGCAGCCCTCGATGAATCTGGGCATGGCGGTCACTCCAGGGGGGACGCTGCATCAGGATCTAGCCGCCGTAGTTCCAGCCTGTGCTTTCTAGCAGCAGGGGTTCGCCCTCCCGATGGATGGCCGCCCCCACCACTTCACCCACAAACACGGTGTGGTCGCCATGCTCTACGCTGCCCACCACCCGGCACTCCACATAGCCGAGGGTGTCTTTAATGATGGGGCATCCGGTTTCGGGGCCGGGGTAGAATTCGATGTCTTCAAACTTGTTGCCCACCCGCCGTAGGGGCTTAAAAAAGTTTTGGGCCAAGTCCTTCTGGCCAGCCTCCAAAAAGCTGAGGGCAAAGACACCGCTGGCCTTCACCATGGCGTGGGAGGTGGAATCGTTTTTGACGCAGTTCACCACCAGGGGCGGCTGAAAGGAAGCCTGCATCACCCAACTGGCGGTAAAGCCATTGAGGTTGTCGCCATCCTTAACGCCACAGATATATAGCCCGTGGGGAATTTTGCGTAGCAGTGTTTTTTTCGCCTGTTCGTCGAGCACGGTTTACCTGCCTAGTACGTCATTAGGGGTTGTTATGGTCAGTTTAGTACGGCTAGGGAACGGCCCAGAAAATTGGTGCGCGTGGGCGGGTAATAACCCAAATCCTGGGGGGGCCAACAGGATCGCAGGGGTGGGACAGCTTTGACAGCTCATTTTACGACTACCACTTAAGGCAGAACATCAAAGGGTTGATTGCCCTTGAAACGATAGATCTTAAAATCTCGATCAAGAGTAAAAATTCGTTTTTGATTGAGCATTTCAGCCGCTACGACCAGAGATGCATCTGCTAGATCCATCGGTAAATCTCGATACTGCTCCATCAATACTTGCATCCTTGCTTGCTCGTCTTCACCGTTGAAATGAATTACAAGGATTTGATCAGCTAAGTAACCCCACAATTCCTGCTGTGCCGACCAACCGCCATACCGACCTAGCAAATACATCGCTTCTGTAAAACATGGCCATGTTGTGATCAAAGGCGCAGAAAGACTAGATAAAGCATTGACACAACGAGTATGGTTGATATCACTTTGGTTAATCAGAGCAATCAAGGGAGATGCGTCACAAAGAATCACTGTCCCAGTCCTGGTAGCCTATACTTTTCAGCCAAAAGATCAGTGAATGCCTCTTTTGTACGTGTCGATAAATTTTCAGGCTGAAACTGAACTCGGCCAACCCTGCCTTTCAAGACTTGATTCAGGGTGGTCTCATTTCGAGATCCGAGGCTCTCATTAGATAGCACGGTCAACCTTACACGCCGTCCAGCCAGTTCAGGCGCGTAACGAAGAATTTCTTCCCAGGTTCCTTCAAAAGAGCGCTGTTCCATAGGAAAATCTCCAAACCGTACTTTTTAATTATGGCAGGATATCTACTTCTAGACCACTAACGCCATACAGGCCCAGTGATGGGGCCAACGGTTGCCAGGGCACAGAGCCGATGAGTTCAGCCCGATCTTAAGTAAGTTGACGGAATCTTAAGTAGACCTACGTTAGCCTCCATAGCGCATAAGAGCCTTGGTCAGCATGGTTTCCGCTTCGCCAACCCATCCTACGACTCTGTACTAATTCTCTAGCTTTTTGAGAAACTTCTCCTGGGGGATAAAACAGCTTTTTGAAAGATATTTTTCAATAAAATCATAATCCGAACATGAATGAAGCCATACAAGGTCTTCTAGAATTTTGTGCTGAACTGAAATTTCGCAAAATGCGTTTCTGGCGCGACAGTCATTTGATGCAATAAATTTATCTTCTAGTAATGCTGCATCTACTAAATGAGAATCTTTAGAGGCAATTTCTCTCAGTTTTTCATCTGATACATTCTCTTCTATGAATTGTTTTACTTTAGATTCATGCGTAATAAATTTTACTTTTTTCTTCGCGATCATGGATGCAAACCATTTTTGAGCGTATATTGACTGATGTTTATTCCACTCTGCCCTTAAAATAGGGCACATTACTACGCAGTGGCCCGTGGTTTTAACTAGATCTAACAGTTTTCGGGCACCACTAGAGACTGGGTGTTCTGAAAGACCTGATGATCGTGCTATATCGGCATCGATTACAAGATTAAGAGATTTGATCGCCACTTAATGCTTCCTCTATTGCATCTAAATAAATTTGCTCTGCTTTTAATGTAACATCATCGAAATCTTCAGGCCAATCACCAAAAGCCCCATACTTATCTAACTTGGCTGTAGATATTACCGTTTCGCCATTCAAGGAGCTCTGAGTGAACCAATTCAAAGAGACTTTTTCAAACCCTAATCTTTGTTTTACTACTTCTATTTGAATTCCTCTTAAAAGCATTGAACTATGTGTCTCAATGACTACCTTCACACCTCGATTTACGGATTCAGCAATAATTCTTGCTAATTTGAATTGAGCTCCTGGATGCAAATGAAGCTCAGGTTGCTCTATATAAACAAGCTGCCCTTTGCGAGCACAAAGTAAAGCGACTAAGACCGGAAGAGTTTGCGAAACTCCAAAACCCACATCTGCAATATTTATATAGTCAGAGTCTTCTGATTTGTTTCTGGAAACTCTTATCTCCACTCTTGTATCGTTTACTTTTGATGTGTCAATGCCTGTAGTAAGCCCAAGGAACTGCAATTGCTTTTTTAAATCAGAGAACTTTTTGAAGTGTTTTCTTTTTCGCTTCCATTCTGTGATTATACTTGCAATATATTTTTCAAATGAACCAGGATAAACATCCTCAGCAGCGGCTATCTTATATGTTCGCTCTGGATTACCTCTTAACCCTGGAACATGAATGAGCTTTGTAACTATATCCTCTAATTTTCCTGCGGGATACATAGCTACATTGATAGGAAGAGGACGTCTAGCATTAGCCGCACCAAGCTCAGCATGGATAAAACATTTATTACGTACCGTCTTCCACTTAGAATCAAAACCTTGGTCACTCATGAACTCCTTAAATCTTTTAAACTCATTATCTGGAATTTGCCTGGAGATTTCCTCAGACTTCATGCCTATTCTCAAGGTAAGTCCATTCTGATATTTTTCTTTATCTTCGAGATATACGCTATCAGCGACAATTCCTGCATTTCGTTTGTAAATATATCTAATCTCGCAGATCATCTCTTCCTCTGCAATATAAATTGAAAAGGATTTCTTATTTTTGCCAGGGATCTTTGGAAATATCTGAGACGCATCCGTAAGTTTTATATTTTCTCCATCCAAAAGCAGGGAGCCAGTATCATAGTGATTTTCAATGGTTTGCTTTAGGATGAGAAATGGCTGCATAAAGCTAGATTTTCCCGAACTATTCGAGCCTGCTAAAATAGTTAATCCAGGAAATAAAATATCCTGCTTAGATGTGATAGATTTGTAACCTTCTACAGATAACTTCATGCAATTCTTTTGATCCTAGTTAAAAAGCTTTTAGTTTTTATTCTTTTTTGATGTCAGAATTTCATCGCAATAAACATGAGTCATCGAATGACGGCAATCGCTACTTAACTATAGCGGTTCTCGCTTCAGTGAGGTACAAGTTTTTTGAGCTTCAGATCCCCCCAGTTTATTGCTGTAGAAGATTTACCTTGTCCCCCCCTTAATAAGGGGGTTGGGGAGATCTTAGCGGTGTACTTCATTCGAGTGAAATCCGCTATATTATCCTTCATATTTTCTGAATATCACCCAGATTGTAAGGAATTAATCATCATTCTTACGAGATAAGTCCGTCGGGTGCATTCGCAGCACTACCATCTTTGGCTAATGCTGGATAAATCTCCTTCGTCCCAATGCACCACCCTCTCGGCTACGACGCCCTCACCTATTCCGAATTTCTCCTTGTATGGACTTGTGTGTATTGCTTCGCGTATAGCCCTTCGGGCATGGCTGACGCTAGTCCACTAGCCTCGCCTTGGCGTTATGACCCTGCGCGATCTAAAAATGTTGGAAGCCTTGGCTGAAGGAGAGGTCTAGGGTGGTGGTTCCCTCCGAGGATGTGCGACCGTTGGCGGGAAGTTGGAGCTTTACGGTGGGGTCGGCGGTGAGGTAGCCCAGCAATTTGCCCTCTGGGCCGAGGTGGCCTTGCAGCACTTGGGCCATGGCTTCTGGCAGACAGAGGATGAGTTCAAAATCTTCGCCGCCGTAGAGGCACCAGTCGCGGGCTTTTTCTAGACCCGCCCACTGCACTAAGGCTGGATCGAGGGGCAGTCGGTCGGCGTGGAGAACGACCCCGACCCCGCTGGCTTGGCACAGATGCAGCACCGCATTGGCGAGGCCATCACTGGAGTCCATGGCGGCAATGGTGACGGGTTGGGAAAAGGCCCGTAGCAAATTCCTGAGGTGGGCTACTACATCCAGTCGAGGCTGAGGCCGTTGGTGGGCCTGAATCCATCGCTGGCGCACGGATTTACTGAGGCGTTCATCTTGTTCTGGGGAAAGCAGTAGTTCTAATCCTGCCCGTGACAGCCCGTGGTAGCCCGTGGCTAGGAGCACTTGACCGGGCTGGGCGGTGTGGCGGTAGAATGCCTTGCCTGCCTCCACTGAACCCAGGGCAGTGATAGCGATGCTGACGGTGTCCGACCGACAGAGATCACCGCCGATGAGCTGTCCACCCCAGGTATCGAGGCAGTCGGCCATGCCTTGATAAACCCTCTCCACCCAGGCTACGGGGGTATGGCTAGGTAAACTCAGGGCTACCGTCACTCCCTGCGGCTCGGCCCCCATGGCGGCGATGTCAGATAAATTTGCCGCCATGGCCCGCCATCCCACGTCCTCCGGGGCCGTGGTTTGGTTGCTGAAGTGTACCCCATCCACCAGCATGTCCGTGGTGACCACCAGTTGATGGCCGGGGGGCAGTAGCAGTACCGCCGCATCGTCTCCCACTAGGTCGATAGGACAGTAACGAAACAAGCGTTGGAGGAGCCCCAGTTCGCCAATTTGCCCAACGGTGAGGGATTCGGTCATAACCTAGGCGGGTTGAACCAGGTTTTCGGCCCCGGATACCACACGGACTGATTCGATGCGGTCGCCTTGGCCCAACTGCTCTAGCACCTCTTTGTTGTCCACCACATAGCCAAAGACCGAGTAGCGGCCATCCAGCAAATTCAGGCCAGCGGGGGTGAGTTCCGGCTCGAAGAGAAAGAAGAAGAACTGAGAGGAACCACCGTTGGGGTCGTCGCCGGGACGAGCCATGCCCAGGGTGCCAAAGGCAGAAAAGGGTAGGACAGGATCATCCAAATAGCGGCCCAGGTCTTCTAGGGTGGTGCCATAGACGGGGGCATCGTCGCCCTTTACCAAGATTTCCAGGGGCACGGCGCGGTAAGCCTTGGTTTTAGGATCTACAAAGCCCTCCTCTGGCCCAGCGGGATCCCCCGTTTGTAGCACGTAGTTTTCTTCAGCGCGGATAAATTCCATGCCATCGTAGAAGCCCCGCTGCACCAAGTCCACAAAGTTACCAGCGGTGACGGGGGCGCTATAGCCATCCACCACAGCCCGCATCGTACCCTTGTTGGTGACAAATTCCACCGTAGCCCGTCCCTTAAGCTGGGGCAGATTGTCGTATTCTTCGGGCACCGCAAAGGGGAACTCCGTCACCATCAATTCTTCAATGCGGCCCACATTGTCGAGCATGGCGGAACGGGTAATCCACACCGCCTCCCGATCCTTAAGCTCAATGGCTTCGTTGAGGGGCAACAGTTGGGCCTGGAGATCGTCTAAATAGCTGATCGCCGCCGCCCGCTTGCCGTCGGGAATGGCCGACAGGATGGCTTCCCGATCCCGATTGAGCAGACGCTCCACCTTAGCGGAGTCCTTGGCCACAGGCCCCCAGCGCTTGCTGCGCAGCCACTCCGACAGCCCCTCCAATGTGGACTGAATGGTGCGAATTTCCTTGCCTTCAATGGGCAGCGAGTTCCGCAACAGCGCCCGTCCGTCGGTAATGGCGTTACCGGGCGGCAGGTAGGCCACCGTCATCGTCCCACCCAACGTCCCACCCAGACTGAGAGCTTGGGCCTGACCGGGCTGCCCCGCCCACACGCCCATCATCACCAACAGCACCCCAAGACAGGAGAGGAGGGTGCGGGAACCGTGCTGCCACCAAGGGCGGCTTACCGTCATGCCTTTGGCCATTTTTTTTAACTTGCCTGCTAAACCAAACAACTGCGTGGGCGAGGTCGCCCCTACAATCTTGTCACACTGTTGGATCTTGGCCAAAGCCTGGATTTTTAGCACAGGGAAAGGGCCACTGAGGGGTAAAATGAGATGCCAAAACATTTATCTATCCGACCACTAGAGCCAGCGTTATGATTTCCAGCAATGATTTCCGCCCCGGTACGACCATTGAGCTTGATGGCTCTGTTTGGCGTGTTGTGGAATTTCTACACGTTAAGCCTGGTAAGGGGTCGGCTTTCGTGCGCACCAAGCTAAAGAACGTGCAGGCCGGCAACTCTGTGGAGCGCACCTTCCGGGCTGGGGAAACCGTGCCCCAGGCGGTGATTGAAAAGAAAGACATGCAGCACACCTACCGTGACGGTGACGAGCTTGTCTTTATGGACATGGAAACCTATGAAGAAGGCCGTCTGACCGCCGCTGAAATTGGAGATCGGGTGAAGTACCTGAAGGAAGAGATGGTCGTCAGCGTCGTCACCTGGAATGACCAAGTACTAGAGGTGGAACTGCCTAACTCCATCGTGCTGGAAGTCACCCAAACCGACCCCGGCGTGAAGGGCGACACCGCCACCGGAGGTACCAAGCCCGCCATTTTGGAAACCGGAGCCCAGGTGATGGTGCCGCTGTTTATTTCCATTGGCGAACGCATTAAAGTAGACACCCGCACCGACGCTTACCTGGGTCGGGAATAAACAGCCTTAGCCTTGGCCCTGGTTTCTGCTGGGGCCAAGGCTAAGGCAGTACAGAATCCGGGTTGCTCCTAAAATCGGGAATTACCGGGATACACGCACGATGGTAGTGAGGGTTGCTCAGTGGAACTAAACGTAAACGAACTAAGAGAATTGGTCGCCGCCCTGAGCCAGAGCGATGTGGCTGAATTGACCCTAAAAAGCTCTACCTTTGAGCTCACCCTCCGTAAGCAGGGTGTGGTATCAGCGGCCAGTTTGCCCACAGTAGTTGTGGCCCCAGAGGTCGTTGCTCCGGCGGCGGCTAAAACCGTGGAAGTTGCGGCCCCAACAGCGGAATCGGCGGCTCCAGCCACGCCCCCAGTGGCTCCCCCCGGCAAACACTCTGACCTACTCACCATCAGTTCGCCCATGGTGGGCACCTTCTACCGCTCTCCCGCCCCCGACGAGCCGCCCTTTGTTAACGTGGGCGACCGAGTGAGCACGGGCCAAACTGTCTGCATCATCGAAGCCATGAAGCTGATGAACGAACTAGAGGCAGAGGTCTCCGGGGAAATCGTCGAAATTCTGGTCAACAACTCAGAACCCGTAGAATTTGGCCAAGCCCTAATGCTGGTGCGCCCCAACTAGGTGTCCTCCTAGGATTGACCCCTAGCTCCATTGAGGGATCGCCCCATGTCTGTGGATTATGCCCTGGAGTCTTCGCCCATGACGGTTTCGGCTACGGATAGTTTGACGGTAAATGCTTTGACGGTGGATCAGCGGATCATTGTGCCCCTGGATGTACCCACCGCTGAGGCCGCCCTGACCTTGGTAGATAGCTTGCCCCAGGTCAGTTTTTGGAAGGTGGGGCTAGAACTGTTTATCAGCGCAGGGCCAGGGATTCTTCAGGAACTCAAGGCTAGGAACAAGCGGATTTTCCTGGATCTCAAACTCCACGACATCCCCAACACCATGGCCGGAGCCTGTGCCGCCGCCACTCGCTATGGCGTGGACATTCTGACGCTCCATGCCTCAGCGGGTCATATAGCCCTAGCCGCCGCCCTGTCTGCCGCGCAAGCCGAAGCTACCGCTACGAACCGCCCCTTACCGCTGATTGTGGCGGTAACACTCCTCACCAGTATTTCCGCCGAAGCCCTCGCCACAGAGCTGAGAGTGCCCCTGAAGCCGGGAGACTATACCCTACAAATGGCACAAATGACCCAGGAAGTGGGCCTAGGTGGTGTGGTGTGTTCTCCCCAGGAAGTTAGCCACCTGAGGCGCTTTCTGCCCTCAGACTTTGCCCTAGTTTGCCCCGGTGTACGCCCCACCTGGGCCAGCGCCAACGACCAACAGCGCACCCTCACCCCCGCCCAAGCCCTCCAGGCCGGAGCCACCTACCTCGTCATCGGTCGCCCCATCACTGCCAGCCCCGATCCCGCCGAGGCTTTCCAGCGCATCTGCGACGAATGCACCACCGCCCTCAGCTAGGGTCTAACCTGTAGGGTGTTATCCCAAAAACTTGCCCCATGCCCCAAGGCCCAAACCGTAGGGTGGGCATCGCCCACCATCCCCACTATCGACAGTCCCCATGGTGGAATGTCGCGCTTCTAACGATTCTGCCTGCGGTGATTTTCTGGCCCCAGATCGCCACGGGGCAACCGATGGGAAATGCTGCGGCCTTATCCCCGGTGGGGGTGGGCGAGGAGACCTCGCCCCTACGGGTTGGCCAATCGACACAGCCCCTCGAACCAGAGGCTCCCCCTAATCTGGAATGGGGTGACCCCCTGCCAACCAATCCCGAATCCCCAACTCCTGAAACCCCGCCCCTGGAAGATCCCAATTCTGAACTTGATCCCACGTCTCCTCCTGTGGATGAAGCTGGCGATCCGGTTTACCTGCGCCCTGCGGAGGCTTGCCCAGCGGAGTACGAAACCCTGGTAACAACCCTGCTGCGAGACTTGCCCCAGTATGCCAACCTGGTTTCGGCCCGCAGCTTTCGTCCGCCCGTCGTTCCTTCAACCACAGATACCGACCCTTTAGCCACGCCCCCAACGCCTAGCCCCGTGGGAACCATGCTCATCGCCAGCCAGCCCGATTTTGAGCCCATCGATTTGACGGATCGAGCCTTTGGGGCAGGATTGGATCCAGAGTCCGACATTCGCCAGGTGTTTTTCACCACCCTAGAGCGGCAGTACCTCAGCCATCAGGTGGTGTCGTTGCAGCAGTTCCACTGGTTGTTTTTGGTGCAAACCGAAGATGGCTGGCGTTCCGTGCTGCTGTATTCCAGTTTGGGGGGAAATCCCACTAGCCCACTCGCTGATCAGCGGTTGACGCCACCCCAGGAAAGCAGCCAGGGCATCGTAGGGCAGGCGGTGCGGCTGTGGCTGCGGGATTGTCGGGCGGGGGCGGTGTTTTCTCCGGCGTCACCCAATCGGTAAGGCGGGGATGGGCTGTGGCTCTTGAATCAGGTTGTACAAGGTATCCCGCTGCTGGGCCGGACGCCCTAGGGAGGCGATGGCCCCCCGCAGGTCGGCCACGGTCATGCAGGTGCCGCCCTGGGCTCCGGCCATGGAGGTGATGTGTTCTTCCATTAGGGTGCCGCCGAGGTCGTTGCAGCCCCAGCGCAGGGCTTCGGTGGCCCCAGAGAGGCCCAACTTTACCCAACTGGGCTGGTGGTTGGTGATCCAGTTACCGAGATAAATTCGCGCTACAGCGGTGAGTTTGAGGGCATCGGCGAGGATGGGCTGATCGCGGCCTACCCGACGGCGTAGGGGTTTGGGGGCTTCTTGGCCCACAAAGGGCAGCAGAATAAATTCGGTAATGGCGGCTCCGGTATTTCGTTCTAGGGCTGCTTGCTGCAACTGGCGAAGCTGGTCTAGGTGATGGATTTGCTGAGCCAGGGTTTCGATGTGGCCCGATAGCAAGGTGCTGGTGGTGGTTAGGCCAATTTGGTGGGCCAGTCCGACGATCTCTAGCCAGGTGGCACTGTTGATTTTTTCGGGACACAGCACCCGCCGCACCTCATCATCCAGCACCTCCGCCGCTGTTCCCGGCAGCGATCCCACCCCGGCCTCTTGCAGCGCTCGCAGAACTTCGACGTAGCCCAGGCCATCCTCACGGGCGATGAACTGCACCTCCTGGGGAGAAAAGGCGTGGAGGTGAAGCTGGGGAAACTGGGTTTTGATGGTGTCCACCAGTTTGCGGTAATAGCCGAGGGATGTGCCCTGCACCTTGGCGTAGGGGTTGAGACCGCCCTGCATACAAATTTCCGTTGCGCCCTGGGCCACGGCATCGGCAGCCTTGGCAAGGATGGTGTCGAACTCCAGCCAGTAGGAGCCGGATGCGCCCTGATCCCGACGGAACGCGCAGAAACTACAGTGCTGCTCGCAAATGTTGGTGTAGTTGATGTTGCGATTGATGACGTAGGTGACGGTATCGCCCACCTGGCGCTGACGCAGGGCATCCGCTGTAGACCGTAATGCCTCAATATCCGCCGACTGTTCCGCTTGCAGCAGGGCTAACCCCTCAGCCGGGGTGAGATCAGCCCCCTCCAAAGCCCGCTCTAAAATGGCTTCAATTCCTGCGCCCATGGTATCTCCTGACGATTCCTCTTCACTATAAACGCCCAGATCTAAACGCATCCCAGATAGCCCCAGGGTTCTTCAAGGACGAACTTTGTTCAGGCATGATGCGTAATGCGGATCAGGGCAGGCGGTAACTGGCCACTCTAACGGTGAGGTTGCCCTCTTGGGGGTTGTGACTAAAGACGAAACTACCCGCCTTGGTTTCGTGGCCAGAGAGAAAGTCGATTTGTTGCTCGCCCGTTTCGTCCTCGGCATCGGGGGTGTGCAGTTCGGCGGTGACTTGAACGCCGTTGGCAATGTGCCCCCCGGTGTTGGTGATGGCGAAGGGCACATAGTAGCGGCCATCGGTGATGCGGATCGCGTCAGAAACGGCCACATCAAAGGCGGGGGGGCGGCTTTGGTTCACCTGCCAATCGTAGAAAATCAGGCCCACCAGCACCAACACAATCAAAGCAGATACCCAAAACGTCACCCATTCTGCCAGGGAACGGCGGGTAAAGCCGTCGGCATCTATGGGCGCAGGGGATGGGGAGGAAGCGTGGGGTTTCAGCAAACTCATGCAGGGTCAGTCAGCCGATTCAATTAGCAAGCCCATTCAGCAGCAAGCCTATTAAATTAGAATACGCCCTGCGGCCCCTCCAATGGAGGCGGGTAAACCCAGGACGAGGGTGTTGCCCAGCCATTCCTGCCAGGGGTCGGTTTGGTTGAGCTGCTGGAACAGCACCAGCATCGTTACAGAAATCAGCAGCGCCACCAGGTAAGCGGCTAGGGTTTCGGTGATGGGGCTGAAGAGTAATCCCCGCTGGAGCCGTTCACTGCGGTCGGCAAAGCCAGAGGCAAACACAATGGCGTAGGACAACCCCAGGGAAGCCGCCATGATGAGCAACAGCCACAGAGAGGGCAAGGACGAGGCAATCAGGGGAACTTCCTCGGTGGGGGCAATGCTAAAGGCAATCAACACCGTGCCGATCAGGGTGGCATCCAGATCCACTAGGGCATCGCGCACAGTAGCCAAGGTGGGGGAGGAAAAGTGGCGGGACAGGGGGGCCGTGGTGCGACGATCCCGAATCTTGCGGCCCTGGAAGGTAGACCGGGCTAGAGCTACCCCTAGGGAAAAGGGCACCGCCTCAAACACTAGTTTTCCCAGGGCTTCCGCTAGGGGCGTGTCTAGGGTGATGCGCCGTAGCAGCACCAAGGCCAAGGCCGCACAGACCACCCCAATTCCCACCGCTTCTACGCTCTCCATCACCGCTTCCAGGGGATGCAGGCTTAGGGTTTGGCGAAAGCCTTCCACCTGCGTCAGCAACCAGGCCACCAACAGCGTTGCCCCCAGCACCGCCAACAGCCACCAGTCCCCTGTAGACGACCCAATCGACCAGACTTCCACGGTGTAGAGCAGGGGCACCCCAAACAAAAAGCCCCCCGCCGCCCCCCGTACCACCGCCTGAAGCTCTAGGGGCCACATGTTTGCATTGGCGGAATGGAGGCGGGTCATGGTGAACGGTCTACAGCGATGCGTTTACCGTAGCGCACCGCTTTACCAAGAACCACGGGAAAACCGGATAACGTTACCCAACCGACATCCCATTCCTGTGGCTAACGGGCAGGGACAGGCGGATTAGTCATCGCCATCGTCACCATCGTCCCCGTCTTCACCATCGTCCCCATCGTCATCCCCGTCATCGCCATCGTCGTCGGCATTGGGATCGTTTTCATTCATGCTTTCTGCGGGGGGCGTTCCTGCATCATCGTCGCCTGAATTGCGGGAGCCGCCACCACAGGCGGTCAGCATTGCCATGAGGCCAACCACTAAAAACAGAGCGAGAAGGTTCAGCGATTTTTTCATAGGTCTTGATTTCAACGGGGGAGTCGCTAGCGTATTCTACAAGCTGAGATCAGAATCCCAGTTTTTTGGAAAGATCGGGGTTCTTGGTGCATAGAGACGGCCCATGATGGGATAAATCGTCTTTAGCTCACAAGGCATCCCGAATCCTAGTAATAGTTGCCCACCTTGCGATGGTGAACTGCCGTGAGGCCATCGGGATGGGAGACTTTGCCATCCTGCACGGTGCAGTAGACGATCCAGTGGTCGCTTACTTCCATGCGGCTGATAGCTTCGCATTCTAGGTAAGCCAGGGCGTCGGCCAAAATGGGCGAACCATTGGTGGCGGGGCGGGTGCGGATGCCAGCAAAACGGTCGGCACCGGGGGCGAAACGCTTGAGGAAGTGCTTCATCAGGGGCAGGTGCTTGCCTTCTTCCAGGACGTTCAGCACAAAGGTATCGCCTACCTGCATGAGGGATTCGATGGCGCGATCCTTCGCCACCGCCACGGTGAACCCTAGGGGCTGGAAACTGGCCTGGGCTACCCAGGAGGCCAACATGGCGCTGGAGAGTTCGCCCTTTTGGGCGGTGATGATGTAGAGACCACTGCTGATGCGACCAAGGGCTTTTTCCAGGTCGGCATCTAGGGATTTAAGCTTTTTCATTTTGCCCGCCTGGGCCAGGGCTTGGCCGAGGTCGGTGCCCATTTCTTCGCAGCGCTGGTAGAGGGTTTCGCTGGGGGTGTCTTTGACTCGCAGGGGCGCGAAGGCGGTGGCCAGTTCCAAATCCTGGAATTTGTTGGCCAGGGGATCAATCGGCTCATCGTTGCCGCCGTAGGACTCGAACAGGCCCACGGTTTGCTTGCTGTTCACCGCTGCCAGGATGGTGCCGAGGGTGGCCTGGGTTTCGTTGGCAATGGGGCCAGAGGCCGGGGGCAGACCAATCACTAAGCCCTTAGCCCGATTCACCAGTTCTGTCACTTCCTGGGGGTCGGCGGAGCGCATGTCCATCATTTCCACCGCCACGCTGGTTTTGGTAATGCCCCGCGCCAAAGCCTGGGAGAGACGGTCGCTGTAGCCGTAGTCTGACACGTAGAACACCGCCACCAGGTCTTCGGCCTTGGTTTTCTCCTGGCTCCAGCGCTGGTAGCGTCCGGTTAACTCAGCCACGTTGTAGCGCAGCAGGGGGCCATGGCCCGTGGCGATCATGTTCACCGGGGGCAGGGCGTCCATCCGCTTCATTGCTGCCAGCACCGAGCGGGCGTTGGGGGCCATCAAACACTCGTAGTAAAAGCGGAAGTCGGGGGAGAGCACCTCTAGGTCTTCGTCGTAGGTGGCGTCGCTGCAAAAGTGCATCCCAAAGGCATCGCAGGTGAAAAGAATGCCCGTTTTGTGGTCGTAGGTGAAGATGGTGTCGGGCCAGTGCAGGTTGGGGGCGCTGACGAATTCCAGGGTATGGCCGTTGCCCAGTTCCAGGGTGTCGCCGTTTTTCACGATCAACCGCTCGAAGGGACGGTGTACCAGGTCTTCCAAAAAGGCAATGGCGACCTTGGCCCCTACTACCGTCGCTTGCGGGGCCAGTTCCAGCACGTCGCGCACCAGGCCGCTGTGGTCGGGTTCGGTGTGGCTGATGACGATGTAGTCGATGGTTTTGGGGTCAATTTCCCCGGTCAGCGTCTTCAGGTACAGTTCCCGAAACTTAGCGTGGGAGGTATCGACCAGGGCGGTCTTTTCACCGCGAATGATAAAGGAGTTGTAGGTAGTGCCGTTTTGCAGGCCAAACTCGATGTCAAAGCGATCTCGATCCCAATCTAGGGATCGAATCGTGGTCACATCCTCGGCGATGGCTTCCACCGCAATGGTCAAGCGCTTTTGTTGAGGATTAGCTACGGCTGCAACCATGGGCCTATTCTCCCTATCGTGTGGTCAGATCATTCAGTTGGTGCGCACGGCGGTTAAACAGCAATCCGTAAAACCGCCATCCGTTGCAAAGTATCGTCCGTTGCAAAGTACTACCCTTCGCCCAGAACTATCCTAATCCCCAAGGGTGGACTCCCCCAGCGGCGGTCTTGGACCTTGGCGCTTGCCCTGGTTAGAAACCGAGCTCCAACGACGAATCCTAACGTTCTGTGGACTTTAACAACGAGGCTGTTTTTAATGTCACTATTCTGACGCAAAATCGAAGATAACGGGGTTGAAATTGCTTATGGCTGTTATGGCAAGATCTAATTCATGGCTATCAGTATCCGGTAATTCTGGGTATCCTAGGGGCGCATCCATTAAGTAAGAAACGTGAGATGCCTGAGCCAGTCTTACACCCGCCTTCCCATCCATTGCCCGTGGGATCACTCACCCCAGAGCCCACAGCCGATGGGTCGTTTACCCTGTTTTCCGAAGACTTTGGCGAATGGTTCCACAGCCGCGAAGGGGCCTACACCGAAGCCTACACCACCTACGTAAACGCCACCGCTCTTACTCAACTGGCCCAGACCAAATCCGTTAGCCTTTTGGATGTTTGCTACGGGTTGGGCTACAACACCGCCGCTGCCCTAGCTACGGTGCAGCAGGTCAATCCCCAGTGCCGGGTGCATCTGGTTGGCCTGGAACTGGATGGTCGGGTACCCAAACAGGCGGTCGATGCGGGGCTGGTGGATCGGTGGTCGCCGGAAATTCAGCAAATTTTGGCGCAATTGGCCTACGCAGGACAAGTGAATGCGCTCCCCTTGCACGCGGAACTGCGCCTAGGGGATGCCCGTCAGACGATTCAAACCTTGGCGAACGAGGGCTTTCAGGCCGAT
Organism: Nodosilinea sp.; assembly: GCA_040396995.1. Taxonomy (GTDB): domain Bacteria; phylum Cyanobacteriota; class Cyanobacteriia; order Phormidesmidales; family Phormidesmidaceae; genus Nodosilinea. Next base: position 17,745 of record JBBAWV010000003.1, read on the forward strand.
GTGATTTTCTTCGATCCCTTTTCGCCGCCCCATTGCCCCGAACTGTGGACGGTGGACTTTATTCGACAGGTCGCCCGTTGTCTAAGGCCAGGGGGCAAACTCGCTACCTACTCCTGCGCTGCTGCGGTGCGGGCTGCATTTTTGGAGGTTGGCTTGCATATTGGCCCCATGGCGGCGGCAGGTCGTCGTTGGCCGGGAACCCTAGTCCAATGGTCGCCCGATGGCCTGAATCCCCTTTCCCCACAGGAGCAGGAACATCTGCAAACCCGTGCCGCCGTGCTCTACCGCGATCCCAGCCTGCAAGACCGCGCCGACGCCATCCGCCAGCGTCGTCAGCGGGAACAGTCCCAATCCTCCCTAGCGCCCACCTCCCAATGGCGCAAGCGTTGGTTGTCGTCGAAGCGCTGATCCGCCGACCTTCAACATTCAACAACCGCTGCTTCATCCCTCACTCCTTCTCCGTCCCATGCTCTACTCCGTCGACCCCTTTCCCCCCCGTGTGCTCGTCGTAGATGACCATACCCCCAGTCGGATGGCAGCAGTGGCGTTGTTGTCTGTGGATGGTTATCAGGTGGAACAGGCCGATTGTGGACACAGTGCCCTATGCCGAGTTGAAGCCCATCCCCCTGATTTGATTGTGCTGGATGTGATGATGCCGGGAATTGATGGGTTTGAAGTCTGTCGGCGGCTGAAGCGCAACGACAGTACTCGGCTCATTCCAATTATTTTTGTCACGGCCCTGGAGGATCGAGAGGCCCGACTCAAGGGCATTGAGGCCGGAGGGGATGACTTTATTACGAAACCCTTCGATGCCCTGGAACTGTCGGCGCGGGTGAAGTCTCTCATTCACCAAAAGCGCTTAAATGAAGACCTCGACCATGCCGAACAGGTGCTCTTTTCCATTGCCCGCACCGTCGAAAGCCGCGATCCGAATACCGGAGACCACTGTGAGCGGATCGTGCGATCCGCCCAGGCCTTTGGGGAGTATCTACAACTGGCCCCCAACCATGTGCGCCACCTGACGTGGGCAGGCTATCTCCACGACATTGGCAAGGTGGGCATTCCCGATGCCATTTTGCTCAAGACTGGCCCCCTCACCCCCAAAGAACGGGCCATCATGGAGCAACATGCGGTGATTGGTGAGTCCATCTGCCAACCCCTACGCACCATGCGCGGCGTCGTTCCCATCATCCGCCACCACCACGAACGCTGGGACGGTAGCGGTTACCCCGATGGCCTCGTAGGGGATGCGATTCCCCAATTGGCCCAGATTTTTCAGGTGCTCGATATTTTTGATGCCCTCACCCATGCCCGCCCCTACAAACCAGCCTTTTCCGTAGAAGATTCCCTGGCAATTCTCTCCCAGGAGGTGGCGCGGGGCTGGCGCGACCCGGCCCTTGTTGCTCAGTTTTACGTCTTTCTGGGCCGACAGCCCAGCTTCTCCCCCCAGAAGTGCCCCTTAGAACCGTGCCCCAAAGACTGAAGACTTGCCCCCCAGGGGAAGCCCTCCCTAATAGGACAGTTATTGCCATGGGCGCGTGCCAATGCCACACTCATAGCCAGGGGGAACACCCTAAAAACGAGCGATTAAAACGAGACACTATGGATACTGACGCTAAAATCTACGTGGCCGGATCACGGGGGCTGGTTGGGAGTGCGATGGTGCGGACGCTCCAGGCCCAGGGCTATCACAACCTAGCCCTACCGACTAGTCAGGATTTAGATTTGCGAAACCAGGCCGCCGTTGAGGCTTTTTTTGCCCAAGAACAACCGGAATACGTCTTTTTGGCCGCCGCTAAGGTGGGGGGCATCCAAGCCAACAACATCTACCGAGCCGAATTTTTATACGACAACTTGATGATTGAGGCCAATATCATCCACAGCGCCTACCGCCACGGGGTGAAAAAGCTGCTGTTTCTGGGATCCTCCTGCATCTATCCCAAGCTGTGCCCCCAGCCGATGAAGGAAGATTACCTGCTGACGGGCTTTTTGGAGCCCACCAACGAACCCTACGCCATTGCCAAAATTGCGGGCCTCAAACTGTGCGAAAACTACAGTCGTCAGTACGGGGTGAACTTCATCTCGGCGATGCCCACCAATCTCTATGGCATCAACGACAACTTTCACCTGGCCAATTCCCACGTTCTCCCGGCCCTGATGCGGAAGTTCCACGAGGCCAAGATCCAGAACCAGCCCACAGTAACGGTGTGGGGCACGGGGACACCCCTGCGAGAATTTCTTTATGTGGACGATCTCGCCGATGCCCTCGTGTTTTTGATGAATAACTACAACGAGATCGAGTTTGTCAACGTGGGCACGGGGCAGGAGATCTCCATCAAGGAACTGGCTCTCACCATCCAGGCGGTGGTGGGCTACGAAGGCGACCTGGTGTTCGACATCACCAAGCCCGATGGCACCCCCCGCAAACTCCTAGACGTGTCTCGCTTGCAGGCGGCGGGATGGACGGCCAAAACCGACCTCAAAACGGGCATTGAACATACCTACGCCTGGTTCCTTGACCATTGCGACAGCCTGCGCCGATAACTGGGTAGGCATCCATGTCCCCAGACTCCCGACAATCTACCATCAAGCCCTATTCAGACTCAGTAAATCGCCAACTTGCTCTACTGCCCTGATCTTGGCCCTACCCTAAATCCCTCTTCCAGTGGGGGCTACTACGTACACAGATCTTGCCATCCACCGACATCAACGCCCCTAGCGCCAGCGGTAACGTAGCGATGGCCCACCCATGGAACGCTTCGACGATAACTCCACAGGAAGCCGAGCACACGCATCATCAGGATCATCCACAGGGGATGCTGGCGTTCCCGGAGATGACGGTGGGCTGGAATTTGTTTTGAGAGGTGATGAGGGCCATGGGTTGAGGATCCCAAAAACGCCTCAACCCATCCTTATTTTTTACGCTGGGATGAAACCACACTGCCCACCGTCTTTTTAAGGGAGAATCGAATTCACAATCCCCCTTAAAAAGGGGATTGTAGAAGGACCTCCTAGGCTAGGCTTGGAGAAGTAAAGTCGCTATGAACCTATTTCTGCGATTTATTTTGATATTCAATGCCCTCGGTAAGCATTGATAACAATGGGCAGAGCGAGACTCGAACTCGCATGACCGAAGTCGCCACATTTTGAGTGTGGTGCGTCTACCAATTTCGCCATCCGCCCTTGGATGAGCCCTCATTATACTCAATTGGGCGGTTTTTCACCAGATCATAGTAGACCTGGCTGCTGGCCCAGCGATCAATTTCCTTCGCTCGCAACACCGGGACAGGGTGGGTGAGCCCTTGGGTGCGCAGTTGTTTGAGAGCATCGCCTAGGGCATCCTGGCTGAGATCGTCGTAGGCGCGGGCTTGGTCGAGGAAGGCATCCACGCTCAACTCGGCCACCAGGGAGGGGGAACCGCCACAGAGCTTCATCAGCAAGGAGACCACGATCCGGGGATCCTGGGCCACGAGTAGGGCGGCGCGATCACAGGTAAATTCGGCACAGCGCACCCAGTCCATCAGACGATTTTGTAGACCTTGGGCAATGCCGTCGCCAAAGGGCAATTGACTCGCCGCTAGGGTGAGGAGATTGGCCACCGTGAGGTAAAGGCTGTGGTCGCACTTGAGATGGCCCAGTTCGTGGGCAATTACGGCCTGGGTTTCCTCTGGGGTCAGCAGCTCCAGTAGGGCGGTGTGGATAACGATAAAGGGTCGCTCTCCCCGCATGGCAAAGGTGTAGGCATTGGGTACCGGGTTCTGCCGCACATAGAGTTGAGGCACGTCGAGGTCGAGGATTTGACAGGCTTCGGTGAGGGCCGCGTGGAGGCTGGGCAGTTGACGGTTGCTGACCTGAATGCTGGAGGCCAGGTTTTCTAAATGGAAAAACGACTCGGCCAGGGGGGCTACCACCAGCCGCACCAACACGTCCAGCCCTGGCAGTTGTTGCAGAGATCGCGTCGCCTCCAGATCGAGGGGATGGCGGAACTGATCGGCTTGGAGGCCACGAAGCAGCGTTTTACCGGGCATAGGCATTACCGGACGGAGCAGCGGAACGACGGGGAATGTCCGTGAGTTTATCCTAAAGTAATACAGCAGTGAAAACAGCACCATTGTGAGGCCAGCGGCGTGACTCTCCCAGAATTTGGACTACTGCTGATTTCTGTGATTGCCAGTAGCCTAGGGCAGTTTTGCCTGAAATTTGGGGCGGGGCAGTTGGGCCAAGTGACCGAAGAAAACGCCCTGAGCCACATTTTGCGCATCGCCACCACCCCGGCCTTGCTAGCGGGGTTAGCCGCCTATGGCATCGGGGCGATTTCCTATATTTTGCTGCTCACCCGCGTCAAGCTCAGTGTGGCCGCTCCCTCCGCTTCTTTGATCTACCTTGCCTCGGTGCTCATGGGCTATTTCTTCTTTAACGAAGCCCTTCCTCCGGTACGGCTCTTAGGGTTGGGGTTTATTGTGTTAGGGGTCGTACTCGTGACCACCCGCTAGAGGATTTTGCGGGGCTCTGCAAGCTAGGCCGCGTCGGCTCCTGCTTTCTGGGCAAATCGATGATCCGATGGCTGATCTACTGAGGATTTGGGTTGATGCAGGTGAGGCGACCCTCCTGGTTAATGCGTTCCAGGGCGGGCTGGAAGCCGGGATAGCAGCGCACTAAAACCTGGTCGTTGCTGCGGGTGATGTAGAGGACGTGGATGGGGTTGCCATTCAGGATGGCGGGCACTAGGCGAGGCGGCTGGGGGGCCGTAGACCAAGCCGGAGCCACAGACCACAGGCTAACCCCCAAGACCCCAACGACCGCAAGCATCCCTAGGGTAATCCAATGGCGCAATCTCCATGGCGTAAAGTGGATGCGGGCGCGGACGACAAGCCTCTGAGCCATCTGTTGAATCGTCATGGTGAGTACCTCGGTGCGAGAGATTGTCTTTCATCCTCCGCCATTCCACCTCGGAACCCACCCAACGTTAAGACAGTTTTAATGTGTTGGGGCTGTAATCGATTAGGACTTGGGTAGAATGATGTGCTAGGCAGGGGCTAAAAATGAGATCCCTCGCGCCCCTAGGACTAATACGAGCGCGAGGGGTGTAGCGATGCTCCTAGACAGCTAGGCCAAAGGCTCCCAGAAGCATTTTTAGCAGAGAACTCACGATGGCTAGGGCTAGGGATCCCATAATTGCACTCCAAATCCCCCAGCGCAGGCGAAATCCTTCGACCATCCAAGCCGCAAAGCCAAACACAATAATGGAGCCCAAAAGGGGCACAATACCTAGGGTAAAGAGCCAGGTGACGGTGCGAATCACTTGGGGGAAAAACCCCCAGATGCCATTAAACGCTCCAATGATGGCCCCGCCCAATAGTGCTTTGACAGGGCTATCAATTTCAACACCAACGGGCGGAATTTTAGAAATGATCAGCAGGCTGACCGCCAAGACTAAAACACTAATCAAAAAGTAAATCAAAGCATCAACCATCGGATATATACCTCACACGTAAACCAAAAACGGTGGTTGGACGAAGGAATAGAGCATCAAAGGTGCTAGCCCACTCCCAGGGGGTAGCCTGACGACCTATTTCAGATGTCTATCCTAGGGGGTAATGCTTCGTTTTCCTAGTGATAGAAGTCCGATCACGTCAAATCTAGGGCTCCAAACGTGGGGTTAGGGGGTGAGACCGAGCGCTTGAGCAAGGGCTTTGAGCACATCAGACTCACGCTCGCTGATCCGGCTACCACCCACCCCCAGGAACCCACCTTCGCGCTGGTATTCGGCCACTCGCTGCGCCACAGACATTAACCAGGTCTTAAACTCTGTGGCCTGGGCTCCGGTCACCTTCGTATCTAGGATGGCCGAAATTGCTTGAAAACTTCCCACCGCCCGATCACGGGCATCCTTGGGCTTTTTAAAGGTCTGAATAATGCCCAACAGTTCAAATTGTTTTTTAAGGATTAACTGCTCCCCAGCCAGAGGCTCCTGGGCATCCATTTCGGACATGGCGGCTACGAGGGCGGGGATCAGTTCCCCAGGCAAATCCGTACGCTTTACATCTTCGGTGACAATTTTTACCCCAGCAATCAGCTCTTGTAAAAAAGAAATGGGATCAACCTTGTCCGCTAAACATACGGCCATGACCGCTTCCATCGGCGCTTGCAGGAGCTTTGTCCATTCTTCTTCTGTAAAGTTTTGCCGCATCGCCTTACCCCAGAAACAACAGTGGCTTACTCAGGCATACCATATCGACTCAAAATATGAAATTCCTAGGGCGTCACCCTATTCCGCACTGGGCCTCGGCTTGAACTGGGTAAGCCAACGCGAAATTCTCGGCGGATCCGAGGTTGGAACGAAGTTGATCGAAGAAGAGTCAACTGGGGCAATCGTGATGTTGATCACAGTTTTTGGCGGTGGTCTTCGGTTACCTGTGAAGGGGCATCTAGCGAGGGGATATCCTAGGGTAAGGCTAGGGAGCTTGCTACTCGTTGTTCATAGTGTTCTGGTGAATGGGTTCTGGTGAATGGGTTCTGGTGAAGCCGCTATGTTGTTTTCCCCCGATGGCGATACCTCGTTTTGGATGAGCGCCGCTGATCTGGTGGATGATCCACCGCCGGGAACGCCATTGCCCGCCGGGGCCAGTCCTGGGGGCTCATCCCCAGATCCCGACGCTACCCTGTGCTTTGAGGGGCAGTATGCGGGCCACATGGATATGGCGGCTCCGTTATCCACCGTGGGCGACTATCTCAACTGCCATCGGGGCTGGTTTACCCGCTGCGCCCACCCCATGAAAGTCTCACCCATTTCCGACCATGGCTATGCCCTGGTGGTAGGGCATTTTTCGGTGCTGGGCTATGAGGTGGAACCCCAGGTGGGGCTATACCTCTCTCCCCTCGACCACGGGGTCTACCGCATCGACACCATCCCCATTCCGGGCTATGTGCCCCCCGGCTACGATGTGGATTTTCAATCGGCGCTGCACCTCATCGAAGGACAGGATCCCCAGGGCAATCCGCTCACCCAAGTAGACTGGCAGCTAACGCTGACGGTACACATCCACAAACCCCGGTTTCTTAATGCCCTGCCCCAGTCCCTCGTCAAGGCATCGGGGGATAAGTTGCTGAACCAGGTGGTGCGCCAGGTTTCCAAACGGCTGACCCGCAAGGTGCAGGAGGATTTCCACAGCAGCTACCATTTGCCCCTACCCGATAGCTACCATCGCCATCATTTTTGGTCCCATTGGGGCAAGCCTGCGGCCCACCGAAAGAGTAGCCGTCCGGAGGCCTAAAGCAAACCCCGCCGCCTAGAACCTAGGCAGCAGGGCTATGGGAGTTCCCCTGGGGGATTTCTGTAGGACTTATCCGTAGGGATGTGGTGCGAAACGCTACAGGTTAGACAGAAGGCGCTGCACAATCTGTACTCCGGTGAAGGCTTGCCAGCCAAACAAGCCCACCAAAATGACGTTGAGGGAAATGTGGCTGAGGCGGGCGGTTTCGCTGCCCTTTTGCATGAAAGGCACCAATGCCGCCGAGGTGGTAATTAACCCAGCCATGCCGAGGCCCACCAGTAGGTGTGGCCCCACAAACAGTTTGCCGCTTTCGAGGTAGGTGGCCCCCATGCCGCCAATGGTGCCTAAGACCATAAACGCCATCAGCACCGCTCCCACCTTATGGTGCTTGAGGGCAAACTTGCCCTTGATCAGTTCTTTGCGGATTTCGGCATCGGCAAGGCGAGTGCGGCGGGCCTGAACACCGAGGTACATGGCGTATAGGGTGGTCGCGAACAAGACCCACATCAGCATGGGATGGACAAAGTTAAGCCAGGGTTGGAAGGTGTCTGCGGTCATAGGGAGGCGTTGAATGGTTAAGTTTTCTTACATGAGTATACGGTTAAGTCTATAGCCTTGGCAAAGCCTCACCTATGTCCATCGCTAGCGATTCCAGGCCATGCAACAACCGCCTACCCCATTTCCCTGAAGGCTGGCTCGATCCCGGTGGCTACGAAGGGTCAGGCACGGAAGGGTTGGCCACGGAAGGGTTGGCCACGGTGGGAAAAGGGGCGCAAGCTTGGCCAGGGCAATGGGGATAGGTAGGGTGGTAGAGGTCGGCGCGTTGGCCAAAGAGTTGGTAGCGATGGTCGCGAATGTAGGCGTAGACTCGGTCGCCCGTGGGTTTTGCGCCAGGTAAGGCTCGATAGGTAGCGACTAACCCTTGCAGGAGGGGCATCTGGCGACCAATCTCCTCGGCGGCATCGCTTCCCTGCCAGCGACGATGGGGCTGGGCGAGGTCGATGAGCATCATGCCCGCTTCGCCATCGGCGGGGGTAAGGCCGAACTGGGCGAGGGCAGCGGCGTCCTGCATGGGCACATACTGAAAGCGCTGACCTTGATCGACGCCCTCCAACACGCGCACCAGATTGACACAGAGGTTGCAGTTGCCGTCGTAGATGACGCAGTACATGGTGGAAAGGGGATCTGCGATAGGGTGTAGCCGTATCTTAATCGAAATCGGCAGTCGAGACCTTCCCCCTTAGGCTGAGCGGGGTGGAGGCCCGATCCAAGGGCACCATCACCGTCCACTGCCGCATCGGGGCAGATGCCCTAAAGTTTTGCGTCAGCGATGATGGCCCCGTCATTGCCCCCCAGTACCACGAAAAAGTCTTCACCATTTTCCAATCCCTCAAGGCCAGGGATGACTTTGAACGTACGGGGGTTGGCCTTTCGGTGGTGAAGAAAATTGTTCAATCAAAACAGGGCCGAGTGTGGTTAGTCTCGGCCCTGGGAGAGGGAAGTCGGTTCTATTGCACCTGGCCGCTAGCGAAGGGGTAGGGATTCGATCCTAAGATTGCGCCAACCGACTGAGCCTGCCATGCGCCAATCTAATGCGTTCCCCATGCATCTCCTAGCGAACATTCATCTGCTTCGCCATGTCCTTAAAGGGAGACAGGCTGGGGCCGGGACGACGGCGGCGGGGCATGGTGGGGCCAACCAGATAGTTGGCCGCAAAGCTGGGTACGGGTTCCGCAGGTTTAGCGGCTTGGGGTGCTGCCGGAGCGGGCTTGGGGTCGGGGGGGGCCGCAGCGGGTTGAGCCGTAGCCGCAGCAGGGGCGGCGGGCTGTGGGGCGGCGGGCTGGGCGGGAGCCTCGGCGGGGGCAGCGCCTTCGTCTAGTTCCATGAAGAACTCAGACTTTTTACCAATGCCAAACACGCCCAAGATAGCCTTGAAGACGCCACCAATGATGCCAAAGATCGACTTGATAAAGCCCATGGGTATATCCTTCTAAACCTGCTTTTCTACATTAATTATCAAGTTCCGTTACGCTCTCTCATCCAACCAAGGCCGATCTAGATACAAAAGTTAACCTAACGCAACCCTAGGCCAAGGCTCGTTGATAGAACGCTTGCATGGATCGTTGCCACTGCTGGCGGGACGCTTCCCAGGTGTAAAACATGTGCCCTCCCTGGAAATGTTGCAGAGTTAGGTTAGGTTGCAGTTCGGAGCTAAGGGCCATGAGATCCACCAGCAGGTTGGAGGAAAAGTAGGGGGTCACGAGATCGTAGAAGCCGTGGTTGATGGCCACCTGCATGTGGGGGTTAAGGGCCATGGCCACTCGCAAATCATCTACAGAACCAACAAACCCCTGCTTGTCTTTTTCTGACAAAAACTTCCAGGCTTTGAACACGTCGTAATTCAGCAGATGGTAGGTAAGAGGGGTGGAAATCCCCAGGGTGCTACGCAGGTGGTGGTTAATGGCCCCAGTAAACAGGCGATCCAGGCCATCTAGGGTGGGATCGGTGCCTTCGTTGAGGGGGCGATCCGGGAAGGGATCGATAGCCATGACCGAGGCATCGTAAAGCCCCAGGATGCGATGCTGATCCCGCAGCAGTTCCCGCGCAAAGACATCAATGCCAAGCCGTCCCCGATGGCGCTGCACCAAATCCAAGGGCAGTCCAGTCAGCGCGGCCATTTCACCATAGACCCTCTGGCGGTCGGCTTCGGTGGCAAGGTTGCCCTGGGCCAAAAAGGGGATTAGGGTTTGGCGGGCAAAGGCTTCGGCCTGGGCGCGGTGGGCTTCGGGGCTGGTGGTGGATACCCGGCCATGGTGAACCGCCGTTGCCGCCATCGACGGAATGGCGGTGGCCCAGCCCATCAGGCTGTAGTCGGTGCCGCCGAGGAAGTCAAACTCCAGCACCGGGGAAATAATCACCACCCCATTCAGCCCAACGCCAAAGCTCTGTTGCAACTGGCGGGCGAGTTTGGCCACCCGAAAGCCGCCGTAGCTTTCTCCGGCAATAAAAATAGGTGACAACCAGCGGTTTTGGGCGGAAAGATAACCCTGAATAAACTCCCCCAATGCCTTGAGATCTCGTTCGGTGTCCCAAAAGGTTTTGGCTTTTTCCAGGGTGGCGGTCGCCGAGGCTGAATCCCCCTTGGGGCTGGGGGTCGCACTTTCCGCACTGTTGCTGGAATCGCCAGATTTCGGTGCCGCCTTCGCCCCAGGGCTCTCTTCCTTGGCCAAGACCCGGCTAAAGCCCGTCCCCAGGGGATCGATAAAGACCAAATCCGTGAACGATAGCCAGGTTTCGGTATTGTCTTCAATCTGCACAGGCGGTTTAGGCAAACCACCCTCGGCCTCAAACAGCACCCGCTTTGGCCCCATCGCCCCCATATGTAGATAGGCCGAAGCTGCCCCCGGCCCCCCATTCACCACAAAGGTGAGCGGGCGATGGCTGGGGTCTGCATCGTCCACCGTGTAGGCGACGTGGAACAATTCAGCCACGGGCTGATCCTGTTCATACAACACCTGCCACTGGGCATCGGCGGTGTAGGGGATCATGCCCTGGGGGGTGGAGAGGGTGTGTTGGGTGGTGCAGCCCTGGCGGCTGGGGGTGGCAGAGGTCATAGCAGAAATGGACTCGACGGGTGATGGGGGAAAGGCTGGCAATAGTCTGAGTATCTCTACCCTAAAGCCAATCTCCTTGAAACTCCAAACCCTATTTCCCCTACGGGCATCCAGCGGTGCGCCCCAGCTTCGACACTAACCATTTCTGAGCCCCATAAAAAAGGACAGCCCTAAGACCGTCCTCTGCGGAGATTGCATCATGGTTGAACCGGACAAACGTGTTAATTCAGAGCTATTTATTCGGAAATACTAAATCCAGATCGTCTAAATCCAATCGTCTAAATTCCCATGATTAAACTGGAACCCCATGATTAAATTGGGGCACCTAGCCCTAGGCTAGGGTTTCGGGGCAATAGCCCAGCCCCATCACAAACTGGCGGCGGAAAGCTTCAATTTCGTCGCGATCAGGCCGACCATGGGACACGATGGCTACCTGGTAACGGCGCATCACATCCACCGGAGACTGGCCCGTTTCGAGACCCCACAGGGCCATGCGAACGCGGATGCCGGGATCGTAGGCGATACCGAGTTCATTCATGTAGGCCCGAAAATCTTCGGAGTCGTCGGCACAAATGCTGTCGTTCATTTTGACGCGAATGACCCAGCCGTCAATCTGATGGATCACCGTCATAAACTCGAGGGGCAGTTTGGGGGTGCCCAGCAAATGCTCGACCACGCGGAGGGTCAGACTAGCGTTCGCGAGATAGTAGGTGTATTCCATCGGATGACCTTGTGACCAGGTGCTACAGTTTCTATTGTTGCGCCCAGGCCCGCTTTCCGTTAGGGGCATTCCCCCCGTCCTGCACTGGGTGTATACCCCCAACCTTGCTGACCTATGCCCGATCAAGACTCCCTAGACTATTCCCTGGCCGCTTACCAATACCACCTGCCGCCAGAGTGCATTGCCCAAAACCCCGTCACCCCAAGGGATACCTCGCGGCTGTTGGTGGTCGATTCCCACACCAGTCACCGCCATCAGCATTTCTATGATTTGCCGGATTTACTACAACCGGGGGATCTGCTGGTGGTGAACAATACCCAGGTGATCCCCGCCCGCCTGCTGGGTTCCAAGCCAGAGGGGGCCAAGGTAGAGGTCTTTTTGCTGGAGGAAACAGGACATCACCAATGGCTGGCGCTGGTGAAACCCGGTCGTCGCCTGAAACCAGGGGCGATTATTCACTTTGGCGAAAACCCTGACCAGCCCGATCTCATCGCCCATGTGCTGGAGACCGATCCCGACACCAACGGACGCCTACTGCGGTTTGAGGTTGGCGAACATCAGCCCCCAGGCGAATCCCTCTATGCCCTGTTCGAGCGGTTGGGTAATGTCCCCCTCCCCCCTTACATCACCGAGACCACCGCTTCTCCTGAGCAATACCAAACCATCTATGCCGAAGCCCCCGGAGCCGTCGCGGCACCCACCGCAGGGCTGCACTTTACCCCCCAGGTCTTCGAGGGGCTAGACCAACGGGGGATCGCCCGTGCCCAGTTGACCCTCCATGTGGGGGTGGGTACCTTTCGGCCCGTGGAAGCCGAAAACATTTTGGAGCACAAAATGCACGGCGAATGGATCGACCTCCCCGCCGACACCGTGGAGACGATCCTCGCCACCAAGGCCAACGGCGGACGAGTGATTGCCGTGGGTACCACCGTGGTTCGCGCCCTAGAGGGGGCCGCCCAAGGGGGATCGCTGGAACCGCTCCAGGGCAAAACCAATCTCTATATCTATCCCGGCTACCAGTTTCGGGTGATCGACGGCATGATTACCAACTTCCACCTACCCGGATCCAGCCTAATGATGCTGGTCAGTGCGCTGATTGGCCGCGAGCGACTACTCAGCCTCTATGAAACCGCCATCCAGGATGCCTATCGGTTCTACTCCTTTGGCGATGCCATGCTGATTTTGCCCGAAGCTCGCATCGACGGTTGAGATCCCGTAGGTGCATTCGCGAAGCAATGCACCTCCCTCGTTCAAAGCAGTAGCGGTAACGATAAAGCCTTGCCCCATATGGGGTACGCTTTGCCCACTCATCCTACCGATGGCCTTGCCTTGAAGCTGTCTCACCTACTTAGGATTGACCGTCGCGCATCCATTTTTCGATGGCCAGAGCAATTCTAAAAAAATACCCAAAAACTTCTCCCTAGGGAGGTAAATTTTGAGCCGAAACCGCTATCTTAGTATTGTGCTGATTTACTGACGAGCAATGCCGTAGCCAACGCCTAGGGAGCGATTCTGGGGCAAGCTTGGCTAGGGGTTAGGAGGTTCTCTCCTAATGGATGAATTGCCCGTGGGTAGTCACCATCAGCGATGGGTAGCCGACGCTAGAACAAGCCCATAGTTTGGTTTTGCATAGTTCGTCTGCGATACAGAGCGTTTGCCTTTGAAGTTGAGGCCACGACGGTATCGGTCGTTTTGAACGCTACAGATTCACCGTCAAGGGGCTAGGGTCAAGTCAAGCTTGTCCCTGTTTCTGTTGCCCTAACTCCAGGGATCATCCCGTTCCCTGGGTTGGCTGTGCTTGCCCATCCCTCACTAGGGTGTGACCATCCTCCGGTGCTCTACTGCTCCATTTCTATAGTTAACTCCCTAAACCGCTAAGATCAATGGCTATTTTTGAGACCGTAACTCGACCCATTCCCCTCGCTTTGATGACCGCAGCGGTGGTGGGCGCTGTGGGAGGGCTGGCCCAAGTGATGCCCCTGTCGTTTTTGCCCCCGTCGGTGGCCCAGGCCCAATCCGTTGATCCGCAGTCCGTTGATCCCCAATTTTTAGAACATGCTCTGCCGGTAGACGTTTGCTTAGATCTGCCCGACTGGCAACGGCCCTCTACCCAAACCCAGCAAAAACACCTGCAAACCATCCCCCAGTACGGTGCTGCCCTGCATACTGAACCACTGCTCAGTGCGGCCAAGGATTGGTGGAGCCATGAGATTTTCTCCTTTACCACCTACGGCCTCAGCGCCCGCACCGATCCCCTGTATCTGTCGGGGCTGTGGACGGTGGTGGATCAAACCTGGGCCTGCTATGAAGGCCACCAACCGGAGGCCATCAACCAGGGTCAAATGGCTGAGGTGTGGCTGATGCATCACCGCTTGGTGGCGGTGCAGTGGCAGCAGGATCAGTACGTGATCACCGTAGAACCTGCCGAAACCGGGCTGCAACTGGTGCAATTTCCCCGCCAAGAGCAAGGCCCATCCCTCCCCATCACCCTCATGACGGTGGCTGGCGACACCCTAGCCGTCATGTCCGGCGACTGGTAAACCCCGCGATCCCCGGATCCCAAACTAAAGAATACTTTGGCAGGGCGAGGAGACCTCGCCCTGCCACTCTAGGAGAGCGCAAACCTCACTTTGGTCTACCCGCCAAGACAGATCCTAGGGTTCTAAGGCTGGGCCAGCCCTAAGTCTTTACCCCTCGCTCAAGAACCCTGGGATCTTGTGGTACAGGTTAATCAATCGCTGAGATAGCTTGAGCCAGGGCAAAATCTTTTTCGGTCAGGCCACCTGCATCGTGGGTGCTGAGTTCAATCACGACCTTGTTGTAGGAGATCGACAGGTCGGGATGATGGCCCGCCGCCTCAGCGGGTTCCACCAGACGGTTGACGAACTCCACAGCGGCGATGAAGTTTTTGAAGGTGCGGGTGCAGGTGATGCCCTGACCATTGAGGCTCCAGTCGGGCAGTTGGCTGATATGGGCTTGAACGACATCGGGAGACAACAGAGCGGCCATTGGGAAGTTCCGTAACGCTACGCCCTGATCCTAAAGCATTCCAGCCTAGCGATCCCCGTCAGGACAATGAGGCTAAAGGCCCCAACGCAAACTCTGACCTATGAGGCTCGCTTTAAAAGACTATCCGCCCTGCCTGGGGAAGAGAAACTCTTCAAAGGCGAGGGCGGTCTAGCTGGATCTTCGGTTAAACCTGACTGCCGGGAGGAACCCTTATCAGCCAGCTTCAGAAGCTTAGTTCGCTAGGCGAACACTGAGTCTTAGAGAACGGCCCCGGCGCACAGCCGGCTTTCGTTAACCTGAAGACCCATACGTTTACTACTCTCTTGCATGGGCATCACCTCCTGAAGGACTAAAGGTTACAATCTCAAGGGTTCTCCTGCTGGACTTGTCAGCATTAGTGGTTAAGGTAACACAGTCTTTTCGGCTGTGGCAGAAATTTACCCGTTGTTACGGGAAAAATTAGCCCCAAACCTCGTCTATCTTGAAATCAGGCTTTCCCTCACCCTAAATCCCTCTCCCCATCTGGGAGAGGAACTTTGAAGAATCCCTCTAGCTCCCTACTTGGGAGAGGGGATGGGGGTGAGGGCCGAGACAAGGCGTTTCACCATGGACTTCGTTTATGCCCTCTGATTTGCCCCTATCTTTACCCGCTATTCTCATTGATCCCCACCTGCAAAGCTGGCTACAAGAGGACATTGGTCGAGGGGATTGGTCTACGGCGGGCCTCGGGAATTTGGCACGGCGACCGGGGGAAGCGATTTGGGTGGCCAAGGCACCGGGGATCATCGCTGGATTGCCCGTTGCCGCACGGGTGTTTGCTTTGCTGGATCCTGAGTCAGGGTTTGATCCCCAAGTGGCTGAGGGAGCGTTTTGTGAACCGGGAACCGTGGTGGCCAAGCTGCGGGGATCGCTGGCTACCCTGCTGATGGGGGAGCGGGTTGCCCTGAATTTGGCCATGCGCTTGAGCGGCATTGCGACGGCAACTCGGCAGTATGTGGATGCCCTGGCCGACTATCCCACCCAGTTTGTGGATACCCGCAAAACCACCCCTGGATTGCGCCTGCTGGAAAAATACGCCACCCGTGTAGGCGGAGCCTTCAACCATCGCCTAGGGCTGGATGATGCGGTGATGATCAAAGACAACCACATTGCAGCGGCGGGGGGCATTCGGGCGGCGGTAGAACAGGTGCGAAAAACCATTCCCTACCCCCTCAGCCTTGAAGTCGAAACCTCAGATTTAGACCAAGTCAAAGAAGCCCTTGCCTGTGGGGCAGATATCATCATGCTCGACAACATGCCGCCCGATTTAATGACGGTGGCGGTGCAAACCATTCGGCAAGCGAATCCTCGTATGCCCATCGAAGCCTCCGGCAACGTCACCCTCGATACCCTGTGCCCCATCGCCGAAACTGGGGTAGATTTTATCTCCAGCAGCGCCCCCGTTACCCGCGCCCCCTGGCTAGACCTGAGTATGCGAATGGTGGGGTAAATATCTAGGGCGAAGGCTTTCGGGAATTGAACTCGAGATTTTGTTAGTCAATTAGGATGAGCGGTCATGCCGTAGGCTATCACTCATCCGTCACAACTCAACAGTCATCGTGGGCTATCTGATTTCGGCCCGATTGTTTCGCCCGATAGAGGAGTCGATCTGCCATCGCCATAAGATCTTGAGGGGACTGATCTACCGATGGAATCAGCCTAGCCACGCCCATACTGAGGGTGATGTAGTGCCGAACCAAGGAATCTGGTTGACCGACAAAACTAATTGACGCCATAGCAGTACGCATGTACTTTGAGCTCGATGCGATAGGTGCGTTGGTCATGCTGTTTGCGAGACGCCATCACGGTTTCAGGGTCAACGCCTTGGGCGGTGACGTAGAGGGTAGCGACGGCCAAGAGAAACCTGAGGCAAGAGAGGGCGCAGAGATCGCGAATCTCAGACTTTTGGAGATTCCACCCGTTGGATTGGTCGTCGAGGAACGCCTCTACCCTGCGGGAAGCTGAAGCTATAGTTGCTTTCGATAAGCATGAGACGCCTTAAACGGCTACATTCCCTGTAAATCAGGCCCACGACTGTCTCAACGTTAGTCGAAATGACTATATGCAGCCAGCGGCTCAAGCGGCGTTGTTTACTTTGCGCCTGCACTCCTCGACACGGCACATAGGAGAGCCGCCGCGTCAGACTCACCTCCCCACGCTGGAGCAAGGCCACCACCATCCACCAACAAGTCGTCAAATGGGCTCGATGCGCCCAAGGCACCGATTGACCCAACCAGGCATTCAAGGCCGCATAGAGAGGGGAGTTTTTTGCACAACATCTACGCTTTTGAGTGGTATCTAAGCTTAGAACGCTGGCTCCCCCTTGTGCCCTTCAATCGTCGAAACCAACGTACAGCAAGGCTCTTCAGCTTTTAAAACCAACTTTTGTCAGTCAACCAGGGGCGGCAGTGTAGTCTAAGGAAAACTCTAGGGCACAGCCAAATATTTTGCTCTCGGACGTATCCTCAATACATTAAGCAAGCCTGAGCAGCAGGATCGAGCTTGGCTCTGCGAGAGTTCGAGTTGTTTTTGCAACAGTACCCCCAAGAAACACCACACAATTAGGGCGCTCCTAGTTCACCGGGTTGTGATTTGCCTAGCCCTGGAGGCGATACCCTAGCTACCTCGATAGGTGCTATACGACCAGGGAGAAACCAGCAGGGGCACATGGTAGTGACTGGTGGGATCGGCCACGGTAAAGCGGATGGGGATTTGATCCAAAAATGGCGGCTCGGACAGCGAGGCTCCGGTACCGGCAAAGTAGGCCGCCACATCAAAGGTAATTTCGTAGGTGCCCTTCTTCAGTTCATCACCGTCTAGCAGGGGCTCACTGGTGCGGCCATCGCCATTCGTTTCTACGGTTTTTAGTGCCGTCTTAATATCGGCATCGTTGTTAATGGCCCAGACTGTTAGCCGTAACGAAGCGGCAGGTTTACCCAGGGCTGTATCAAGGACGTGGGTGGTAAGTCGTCCCATTGTGGTGGTGCAAGTTGCTAATCGTACAGTCAAAGCATATAGTATGTCGCTCGTGGGATAGCGGCACTGCGGAAAGATTTCATGCTAGGGATAGCATAAAAATGCTGGACTATTCCGTCGGGATGGCTCAGGCTGGTGGCGGCGAATCAGGGTAGCCATGGATATCTGGAGGGTGGACACCTTGGGGGCGGGCGTCTCGTCAAAAACGAGATTAGGGCTATCATGCAAACATTGGCCACCGCTTGCGCTCCCTCTGAAGAAACCACTGCCATGCCCTATTCAGATTCCCCTGAGGAACAGCCTTCAGCCTTTTCTCCCCGGCGGCGATCACTGATGCAGTACTTCGGCGGCGGCGGGTTGGGGGCCATTGCTCTAGGGTTGCTCCGTCCTGATGACAGTTCAGCCCAAGATTTGGAGCAACTGTGTTCCACCTTTCCTCACAATTCTCGCTGCCAGGAGTATTTACCTGGAGTGCCCGCCCTAGACGCTGAGGGCACCCCCCTAGCGGTCGATACCTGGCTGCCCTCGATGACTCCCGGCGCACCCGTAGCGGTGACGGGGCTACCTAACCAAACGACCTACCTCGTGATTCTAGACGGGCCAAGCCTTGCCCCCTATGGTCTCAATCCCCGCTGTCCCCACCTAGGCTGTACCGTAGACTGGAATGCCGAGCAGCAGCGCTTTGTGTGCCCTTGCCACGGCTCTCAGTTTGATGCCGTTGGTCAAGTGCTGCGTGGCCCAGCCAGCCAATCCCTACCGCTAGTGACCGTGGTAGAACGGCAGAATCAAATTCGTTTGGTCGATCAGGCTCCCGCTATCGATCCTCGTTAACCCTTAAACGTCACTGTATTCGGCATTGCTGGATCGGATTATGACCTGATCGCTGTAGAGATTGAAGCCTCGTTCAAATTTCCGCGAAGACATACCGTGATTCAGCAACGCCCTGTATTCCGCCCTTAGCACTGTTTCTGCCCTTAGAACTGCTGGGGGCACTAAGCCCCGAACCCAACGATGGGCATTTAATGGCGAGGCGATTTCCCCATGAACGGGGCGATGGCGGATAATAGAAAGCCCATGCCGTCCTACGTTCACCCTAGTGCCCCATGACTAACGCCTTCCTCAATCGCCTCCATAGTGCAGATCGTCCCGTGCTTGTCTTTGATGGGGCGATGGGGACAAATTTGCAAGTCCAAAACCTGACGGCAGAGGATTTTGGTGGCCCAGACTACGAAGGCTGCAACGAGTATTTGGTCGTCACCAAGCCCGAAGCCGTGGCCAAGGTGCATCGCGCCTTCTTAGAAGCCGGGGCCGATGTGATTGAAACTGACACCTTCGGCGGCACCTCCATTGTGCTGGCGGAGTATGACCTGGCGGTTCGGGCCTACGAACTGAACAAAACCGCTGCGGAACTGGCTCGCAAAGTTGCAGATGAGTTTTCCACGCCGGAAAAACCGCGCTTTGTGGCGGGTTCCATGGGGCCAGGGACAAAGCTGCCGACCTTGGGACACATCGACTTCGACACCCTCAAGGAGGCCTACCTGGAGCAGGCCAAGGGGTTGATCGACGGTGGGGTTGACCTAATGCTGGTGGAAACCTGCCAGGACGTGCTGCAAATTAAAGCGGCCCTCAACGGCATCGAAGAAGCCTTTGTACAACTGGGCAAGCGCCTGCCCTTGATGGTATCGGTGACCATGGAGCAGCAGGGCACCATGCTGGTGGGCACCGAAATGGCGGCGGCCCTGGCGATTTTGGAACCCTACCCCATCGATATCCTCGGCCTCAACTGCGCCACCGGGCCAGATTTGATGAAGGATCACGTCAAACATCTTTCTGAACAATCGCCCTTTGCCATCTCCTGTATCCCCAACGCCGGACTGCCGGAAAACGTGGGGGGTCACGCGGTCTATCGCCTTACCCCGATGGAACTGCGGATGTCGCTGATGCACTTTGTGGAAGACCTGGGCGTGCAGGTAATCGGCGGCTGCTGCGGCACTCGTCCTGAGCACATCGCCCAGTTGGCGGAATTGGCGAAGGATTTGCGCCCGAAGGAACGGCCCGTGAGGATGGCGGGATGGCGGGATGGTGAGATGGCGCTACCCCACCACCCCACCACCACCACCACCCACTACCCCAACCCCCGTCCGGCGCTGCACTACGTGCCCTCGGCGGCGTCGATCTACAGTACCCAGCCCTACGAGCAAGACAATTCCTTTTTGATTGTGGGCGAACGCCTCAACGCCAGTGGTTCCAAGAAGTGCCGGGAAATGCTGAACGCCGAGGACTGGGATGGCCTGGTGGCTCTAGCGCGAGAACAGGTAAAAGAAGGTGCCCACATCCTAGATGTGAACGTGGATTACGTCGGGCGCGATGGCGAGCGGGATATGCACGAGCTGGTCTCCCGCCTGGTGACGAACGTAACCCTGCCGCTAATGCTCGACTCCACCGAGTGGCAAAAGATGGAGGCGGGGCTGAAGGTGGCCGGAGGCAAGTGCATCCTCAATTCCACCAACTATGAAGATGGCGACGAGCGGTTCTTCAAAGTCCTCGAACTGGCCAAGAAATATGGGGCCGGAATTGTGGTGGGCACCATCGACGAAGACGGCATGGCCCGCACGGCGGAGAAGAAGTTCCAAATCGCCCAACGCGCCTACCGCGATGCCTTGGAATACGGCATTCCCGCCCATGAAATTTTCTTTGACACCCTAGCCCTGCCCATCTCCACCGGGATTGAGGAAGACCGCGTCAACGGTCGGGAAACCCTCGAATCCATCCGCATGATTACGGAAAACCTGCCGGGATGCCACATCATGCTGGGGGTTTCAAACGTGTCCTTTGGTCTGAATCCTGCGGCACGGGTGACGCTGAACTCGGTGTTCCTCCATGAGGCCATGCAGGTGGGCCTAGATGGCGCGATTGTCAGTGCCGCCAAAATTCTGCCCCTGGCCAAAATTGAGCCAGAGCATCAGCAGGTTTGCCGGGATCTGATCTACGACCGCCGCCAGTTCGAGGGCGACATCGTCACCTACGATCCGCTAACGAAACTGACCACCCTGTTTGAAGGCAAGAGCCTGAAGAAAAAAGAGGCCATCGCCAAAGACCTGCCCATCGACGAACAGCTCAAGCAGCACATCATCGACGGCGAACGCATCGGCCTAGAAGATGCCCTGGCCAAGGCGCTAGAAACCTACCCGCCGCTGGAGATCATCAATACCTTTTTGCTAGACGGCATGAAGGTCGTCGGCGAACTGTTCGGCTCTGGCCAAATGCAGTTGCCCTTTGTGCTGCAATCGGCCCAGACCATGAAAGCCGCCGTGGCCTACCTGGAACCCTACATGGAAAAGGCCGATAGCGACGGCTCCGGCAAGGGCACCTTCATCATCGCCACGGTGAAAGGCGACGTCCACGACATCGGCAAAAACCTGGTGGACATCATCCTCTCCAACAACGGCTACAAGGTGATTAACCTCGGCATCAAACAGCCCGTGGAGGCCATCATCCAAGCCTACCGGGAGCACAATGCCGACTGCATCGCCATGAGCGGCCTGCTGGTGAAATCCACGGCCTTTATGAAGGACAACCTGGAAACCTTCAACCAAGAGGGCATCACCGTTCCCGTTATCCTTGGCGGCGCGGCGTTGACCCCCAAATTCGTCCACGACGACTGTCAGAAAACCTATAACGGTAAGGTGGTTTACGGCAAAGACGCCTTCTCCGACCTGCATTTCATGGATAAGTTAATGCCCGCCAAGGCAGCGGGGAATTGGGATGACCTGAAGGGCTTTTTGGATGAGGATACGGTAGAAGCCGAGGAAATTCAAAAGTCAAAAGTCAAAGTTCAAAATTCGGCAACGGACTCCGACTCCCCCACTCCCGACTCCCCACTCCCTGCTCCCGTTGATACCACTCGCTCCGAAGCGGTAGACCCCACTCTTCCCCGCCCCACGCCGCCCTTCTGGGGAACGAAGGTGCTGACTCCGACGGATATTTCCTTGGAGGAGGTGTTTGGGTATCTGGATTTACAGGCGCTTTTCGTCGGCCAGTGGCAGTTCCGCAAACCCCAGGAACAATCCCGCGAGGAATACGATGCGTTCCTACAAGAAACCGTCCACCCAATTTTGGATACTTGGAAGCAGCGGATTCTGGCGGAAAACCTGCTCCATCCCCAGATCGCCTACGGCTACTTCCCCTGCTTGGCGGAAGGAAATTCGCTGCACATCTACGATCCGGCGGTGGTCGGGACAACTCAAGACATCCCAGCACCCATCGCCACCTTCACATTCCCGCGCCAAAAATCCCTGCGGCGGCTCTGCATTGCGGATTTCTTCTTACCGAAGGAGTTAGCAAAACCGGGTGAATTTGATGTGTTCCCCATGCAAGCGGTGACGGTGGGCGAAATTGCCACGGAATTTGCCCAAAAGCTCTTCCAGGCTGACCAATACACCGATTACCTCTACTACTACGGCCTGTCGGTACAAACGGCGGAAGCCCTAGCCGAATGGAGTCACGCCCGCATCCGACAGGAGCTAGGTTTTGGGGATTTGGAACCCGCAACCCTGCGCGAAATTCTGCAACAGCGCTACCAAGGATCTCGCTATAGCTTTGGCTATCCGGCCTGCCCCAACATGGCGGATCAGCCGATTCAACTGGACTTGCTTCAGACGGATCGCATCGGCATGACCATCGACGAAAGCGAGCAACTCTATCCCGAACAATCCACCACAGCAATCATCGCCTACCACCCCGTGGCCAAGTACTTCAGTGCTTAACCGTCAGGGGCGGGGACAGCCCCCTAGGTTCCATTGCAGAGAGCCTTGGGTCTGTCGCGGATTCTGGGTTGGGCTTGATTGCCCTCGGTGCGGGCGCGGAGGCTTTGCCTCTGCGGGATGAAAAAAAAGCCACCTGCCGTAACAGGTGGCTCAGAGGGAACTCAGAGACAACGCAACTTAGAAGGAGATCTGGCCCTGGAGGTTAAACAGGAAGATATCGGGGTTGGTGCTGAAGTTGTTGGCGTTCATGATCCAGTAGAAGGAGGGCATGACCGACAGGTTGCGGTTGATGGGGTAGCGGTAAGATACCTCCACCTCCTGCTGGGTGCCGCCATCGCCGCCGCCTGCCACGAGGAATTGCTGTCCCCCGGTGACATCGTAGGGGATGAGGTAGGAAACCGTCCCTAGGGCTCCCGGCTTGAACAGGTCGGGGAAGGCGACCCCAAGCTGGAAGGATTGACCGTTGACATCACCAATCCTGGCCCGCGTGGCGGCATCCGTGAGCTCAACGCTGCCGTAGCTGTAGCGGCCAAACACCCCCAACCAAGTCCAGGGTGTCCAGTCGAAGTTGACCAGGAAGGTATCGGCGGGGGCATTGGTTAACCCACCTCCAAAGCCGTTATCGGCAATGCCATAGATGGGTTCGCCACCAATTTGGCCCGCACCATTGGGCATGAGGTTAGATCGGGTATACAAAAACCGCAGGTTAAGGTTGTTAACGGGCTGAAGTCCGATCTGTCCCGTTAGGGTGGTGGTGCCGCCAAACATACCCACGGAGGGATCGCTGGCGGGCCGCAGACCGGGCAGGAATTCGTTGTTTTCGGCTAAGTAACCGACCCGCACATCCATCCAGTCGGCAACATCCCACACCGCCACTGCTCCGGCCCCCCGGTCGATGGTGTTCACCTGGGTTCCGCCACTGGAGTTAAAGCTGTTAGCCCCGGTGAGGAAGAAGGTGTAGCGGTTGTTGTCGAAGTAGCTATACCAGTTAATCCGGGGGCCAACCTCCAGGGTAAGGCTATCGCCCACGGGGAACATATAGCTCAGTTCGCGCAGGATGACATCAAAGTTGGCGGCGGGGGATTGAAAGGTGAATGGTGTACCAAAGGTATTGAACAAGCCCGCCGAGGCATAGAAGTTGCCTGGGGCCGTGCCCGCTCCTGCCGCCAACTGGATCTTGAGCCGATCTGCCCCGGTGAAGGAGGTGTCCATGTTGATCCAGGTCAGCCCACCAAAGGTGGTCTGCGCATCATCGGTCACGGTGACCACATCAGGCACACCGCCCACGCGCCGGGGGGGCACAAATTGTACGCTGCCAGGGAAGGCCGCCGCACTGCTGCGCTCGGCCAAAATATTACCGCTGGAGAACCCTAAGCCAACGTTCATGAAGGCAGAGCCCCGCAGTTTGGTTTGGGTGGAAAACTGCTGGGAACGTAGGGCGGCGGTTTCAGCCTCCAGGGCATCGACACGACCTCGCAGGGTGGCCAGTTCGGTGGAAAATTCCTCCTGCAAGCGGCGAATGGCCTCAAGGTCTTCAACGGAGACATCGCCTAGGGTGCTGACTAGCACATCTAAACAGGCATTGAGGCCCGCTGCGAACTCGTAGCGGGTGAGGCTGCGTTGTCCCCGGAAGGTGCGATCTGGGTAACCCACGAGACATTGGTAGTTGTCCACCAGGTTGCTGAGGGCTTGGTAGGCCCAGTCACTAGGCGCAACATCCGAGAAGTCCGTCACCCGAAGCCCCTGGGCCAGGTCAGCGGCACTGGGTTCCACCCGGCCATCGTTGCCCAGGGCGGTTTCCAGGTCGTTGACCAGGAACATGGGGATGACCTCTACGTCAGAGGTCATAGATTCCTCAGTCGCTGCTTCGCTGACCACAGGAGACGCAGTGGCTTCGGCCAGGGTTGCTTGGGCAGACGTCTCCGTCTCGGTGGAGCCCTCAACCGCCACCGCCGGTACCGCTGCCAGCAGCAATAGCACCGTTACCAACCAGCCCGAGCCCCGACTTGCCCAGGTCAGGAGGCGGGTGGACTCTCCTAGCGTGTTTTTCCCAAAGGTATTGACGTTCAACATTCGTGACTCCTCACACCAAAACTATCGATTCAACAGATCATGGCCACAGGCATGGCCATGCAGACACCACTCCTCAAACAGTCATGAAGGGGATTCCAGGGACAACTACCCTGCGGCAAAACCCTTCGGGCCAACCCTAGGCTTCGGCTTCAGCCATCGATTCCTTGAAGGACGGCACCTTGGGCCGACCGGGCAAAATAATATTCAGCACGATGGCGGTTAACCCCCCAGTGGAAATCCCCGACGAGAATACGTTTTTGATCAGCACAGGCTTGTCGTCAAAAATTTCGGGATGATACACCACCCCCAGACCCAGGGCGAGGGAAATAGCCACCAAAATAATGGAGCGACGATCCAGCCCCGTGGAGGCCACAATGTTGAGGCCAGCCACAGCGATGGATCCAAACATAATCAACGTGGCTCCACCCAAAACGGGCTGCGGAATGGCTTGGAAGACCCCGCCAATGATGGGTACTAGACCGAGGAGGACGAAAATGCCCGCCACAAAAAAGCCCACGTAGCGACTGGCCACCCCAGTCATTTGAATGACGCCGTTGTTTTGGCTAAAGGTGGTATTTGGGAAGGTGTTGAACACCGCCGCAATGGCGGAATTAACCCCATCCCCCAGAACGCCACCCTTGATGCGACGGAAGTAGATCGGGCCTCTCACGGGTTCCCCCGAAACGGCGGAGGTGGCTGTAAGATCGCCAATGGTCTCTACGGCGGTGATCAAATAGAGGATGACGAAAGGGGCAAACGCGGCCAGCGTAAATCCAAAGCCGTACCGCATCGGCATGGGGAAACGGAAGAAAGGAAGCTGACTGAGGTTACTGAAATTAACTAATCCCAAAAAGAAGGACACCACGTAGCCAATGATTAATCCAATGGCGATGGCTCCCATCCGCAAAATGCGATTTTGGGAAAGGGTGAGCAAAGCCACAACGGCCAAAACGAACCCGCCTAGGGCCAGGTTTTGAGTGCTACCAAAGGTTTCACTAGCCTTTGCCGCTGCCCCACCCGCCAAGCTAAAAATCCCGGTTTTAATCAGGCTAAGACCAATGATCATCACCACCGTCCCTGCTACTACTGGGGTAATGATCTCCTGAGCCAAGTGCAGAAACCGACTTAGCATAATTTCAATGGCAGAGCCAAAAAAGCAAACCCCAAAAATGAGGGCTAGGGCTTGTTCTGGGGTCGCCCCTCCATCCACAGCGCTGAGGCCAACACCGATAATGGGGCCAACAAAGGCAAAGCTCGTACCCTGCAAACTCAAGAGTCCAGAACCCACAGGGCCAATCTTCTTACACTGAATAAAGGTAGAAATACCGCTAGCAAACAGCGACATACTGATGATGAAACTGGTGTCCAGCGCACTCGCTCCAATGGCCGAGCAAATCAAAAGCGGTGGGGTAATAATGCCCACAAAGGAAGCTAAAACGTGCTGAAGGGCCACAAAAGCGGCTTCCCCAAAGGGAGGTCTATCGGTTAGGCCATACAGCAGACCTGCATCGTACTCAACGATATCGGCAGGTGGTGCTGTAGCTACTTGGTTAGATCCCTCGTATTTTTCCTGTGTCATTCATGTTCTCCATACTTTCCGAAAGCACTTCCTAAAACCGTTGAAAACCCCTCAGTTTGTTAATCCATCAAAGAATGGCAAGCGTTGAAGAGATTTTTTGTGTTGGGCATTACAAAAAATCTCTTCTTGAGGGCTATCTGGCAATTTCTCTTGGCGACACATTCGTCTTGAGACAGAGATTGAGGCTCTTCCCTACGCCGGGAAATGCGCCCATGGACGGGGCGATCTCCTGGAAAATGACCTTTGTCCCACATCTCGGTACACTGTATACAGATTTATAGCGATCCCCCTGACAAGATTCTGTAGCTGCGAGTACAGGCGGGATCCACTCTGCCCCTGCCCGCTGGGGATAGGGTGGCGGTTTTCCAAAAACGGTATTGCAACGAACACTGGCTCCCTACCGCTGGGGCTAGGATGTTTGGCTGAATCCGTCAGCCCTGCCTAAATTGCTGGCCGGTGGGGCGAGCGCTGAACCGTTGCTGTCCCCATGTTCTGTCGTTCTGGTGTTCGCCCCATGCGTCACGTTGTGTTTAGCTTGCTGATGGCCATGGTTGCCCTAGGGTGGGGCTGGGTCGAACCCAGTTGGGCAGACAAGGTGGCAACCCCCCTCGTGCTGAACGATCCTCCGGCCCTGACGGCGGTGCTGTCCCTCTACGAAACTACCCCCGAGAATCAGGCCGACGTGGCCAAAGCCTTGCTCAAAAGCAGCCGTTCTTTCTATAAGCCCATCGCTGGGTTTGAGTCCTTGGCTCTCTTCAACAGCACCGATGGCACTCGCATTGCTTCCCTTACTCTGTGGCAAGATGCCGCCAGTTACGAGGCTTTCCAGACATCCCTCACCACCGCCGAGGAGGACGATTACACCAAGTACTACGAAAAATTTGTCAAGGAAAGACCAGGGGGCAGCGCCAGTCTTCTGGCACCGCCCGATCCCCTCCTAACCACGACGCTGGCAGTGGATCAAGTAGTGGCTCCCCCCAGCTTGAGGCCGATTACGGTGGTGGAAAATGCCCTGGTGCAAATTACAGGCTTAGGGGCAAAAACCGCTGCTCAGCAGGTGCTCCTATCTGCCGTGGCCCAAAACAGCCTGGATGCCTTGCCCAGCCTCTATCCTGCCCCCCGCACCGCTCTGCTGTTCAGCAGTACCGAGGCTCCCTACCTGGCCTTAGTGACTAACTGGGGCTATGGCGAGGAATTTGGCGATATCAGCCAAGTTCCGGCAATTCCGATTACCCTGCCGCCCCCCGTCCCAGCGCCAGATCTAGACATTGCCCCTGGGGGAGACCCCGCCTCGGAAACTTCGGCCCAGCCCGTCACCGAGGCCACCGCGACCGCTCCAACCGACTGGCTCAGCCAAGATGATCATCTCTACCAACTGGTGAAGGTGGTGACTCCCAAGGTCAACAAGTATGAGGCGGGCAAGTACTAAGTCAGTATTTCAAAACAATTGGTCGTCTCTGCTACCACGTTGTTCCAGGCAACCTCGGATGATACCCCTACCCCCACAATAGATTGGGTTCAATTCTGAGTTCTGATCGCGTAAATGCCCCACCCCTAGGTACCATTCCAGGGATAGCGAGGTCTTTCCGGTGCGTTCCCTGTCTGTGTTTCTGCCTTTGCCTTTGCCAAGTCTATGGTTGCTACTTCTCCCTCAAAATCTGATTTTAGTTTGGGTCAATATCTCCTCAGCGATGGCCCCGCTGGCTTTATGCTGAGCTGGGTGGCGGGGTTTGTAGATACCTCCGCGTTCATTATTTTGTTTGGTATTTTCACGGCCCATGTCACGGGCAACATTGCCCTCGCTGGCTATGAATTTGTCCAGTCCGATGAAGAGGCCACCGTCACCCACTTGCTGATGTTTCCCGCCTTTATGGTGGCGGTGGCGGCGACCTCCCTCCTAGCCCGCTACGCCCGCCATAAACAGTGGCCCGTCTTTGCGGTTTTGCTCACCGCCGAAGCCCTCGCGCTAACCGTCTTTCTATGGGTAGGAGTGAGCCTGTCTCCCTACCTAATTTTTAATGTGCAGGAAGAATACATCTTGCCCATTGGCATGGCGGGGGTAGTGGCGATGGCCATTCAAAATGCCATTATGAAGGAAGCCAAGGGCGTGTTTAAAAGCTATATCCCTACCACGGTGATGACTGGAAACACGACCCAACTTACCATTGATTTGGTGCAGGTTGCCCTATCTAAAATGGCCCCAGACACAGACGAAAAGGCCACCCTTGCCGCCGAAGAGGCGAAAGAACGCATGGGTCGCGTGATTCCGATTATCATTGGTTTTGCCCTAGGTGGCCTTGCCGCCACCTATTTTGTTTTGATTTCAGAAACATGGTGGAGCTTAGTTTTGCCTACAATTGTCATATCGTTTATGGCAATGGTTGCCTTTGTCGAACATGCCAAAGCAGCAAAAAACAACGCTTCGGAAGGATAGGCGATACCTATAGCGGGGTTTACTCGAATGAAGTACACCGCTGAGATCCCCCCAGCCCCCCTTAATACGGTGAATCTTCTACAGCAATAAACTGGGGGGATCTGAAGCTAAACAAGCTCGTACCTCACTGAAGCGAGAACCGCTATAGGCTAAATAGTGTTTTTTAATACGGAGAAAGAATTAGTATGTTGCGGAAACTCTTCGCGGTTATGGTGTCTACCCTCCTCGCTATGGTGGTAGCCACCAGCCCCGCCCAGGCCAAATCAGCCGCACTGCCTTGGCTACAAGGGCTCGATCTGACGACAGATCAGCAGGCAATCATGGAAAAGCTGGAATCCCAGTACGTGCCCCAAATTGAGTCCGTCCTCTTCCCCGACCAGCGGCAAGCCTTTGAGAAAGCCATTGAAGAAGGCTATAGCCTGCGTAAAGCCTTTAAATCCATGGCGCTGACGAAGGAACAAAAATCGGAACTGTCGGCAGCAATGAAGGCCGTACCAACCCAAGAACTCTTTGCCGCCCTCACCCCAGAGCAAAAGAAGGAAGTGTTTCTGAAGAAGAAAGAACTCTTCATGCCCACCCCGGAGGAAATTGTTGAGAAAATTGAAGCGGGGATGAAAGCCAAGGAGAAATTTGCCTCCGATGCTCCCGGTTCAGAAATGGCCCCCACTGCCGAAGAAATTGGCGAAAAAATTAAGCTTGGCCTAGAAAAGAAAAAGGAATTCATGCCCAGCATGGAGGAGATTAAGGAAAAAATTTCCGCCAAGATGGAAAGCGCCATGGAAGCCGAAGAGTAACCTAGTCTTCACCAATCAATTGTGCCTTTGCCTGCTTGGCCCAGCCCTAGCAGGTTTTTTTGTGCCCTTAGGCATGGGCCTCGGCATAGCGGTCGATTTGGTCAAATAGGGCAACCAGATGATCGGCGGTGGTGAAGGGGTTGAGTAAGACGGCCTTCAACCAGCGCTGCCCTTGCCACAACGGCAGGGAGAGAAAAACGTCGACCTCTGCTAACAGAAACTGCTGAAGGCCAGCATTCCAGTCGTCCCAGGTGTCGGCGGGGCGCTGGGGAGGACAACCCCGAAAACAGACAAGGTTCATATCCGGCTCCGTGGCTAGGGTGAGGTAGGGGCGCTGGCGAATCTGATCCACCATGACCGCCGCTAGGTGATAGCCCTGATCCACCAGGGCCGCACAGCCCGCCTTACCCAAGTGCTGCAACGACAACCACAACTTCAGCACATCGGGATGGCGGGTGCCCTGCACGGAGATTTCCCCCAGGTTCACCCAATCCCCTTCGCTGTTCATGTAGGGGGCCGGAATGCGAAAGTGGCTATGGAGCAGCCCTAGGTCGCGGAACATCACCGAGGCACAGGTTTTGGTCACATACAGCCACTTTTGGGGATTAAAGGTGACCGAATCGGCTTCCTCAATGCCCGCTAACCGATGGCGATGGGCCGGAGAAAAGGCCAAGGCTCCCCCGTAGGCGGCATCCACATGGAACCACAGATCATGGGCTTGGGCGAGGCGCTGAAGGTCGGGCAGGGGGTCAATGGTGCCCGTGACGGTCGTGCCCGCTGTGGCGACCACCGCAAAGGGACGTTTTCCCTCAGCCAAGGCGTTATGGATAGCAGCTTCTAGGGCGTTCACCACCATACGGCCTTGGGTACTGGGTACTAAAACCACCCCTTCTAGGCCCAAGCCCAGCACCATAGCCGCCTTTTGAATGGACGTATGGGCCATCTCGGAGGCGAAGATCACCGGAGCGGCCTGTCCTGCCAGCCCCCCCTGTAAACAGCCTAGTTTCACGTTGCGGGCCACGGTGAGTGCTTGCAAATTGGCGAGGGTGCCCCCATTCACCAGTAGCCCCCCAGCCCGATCTCCCAGGCCAAAGAACTGGGCAATCTCGGCCATCAGCAACGGCTCCAGCCGCGACAACAGGGGCGACATTTCCACGCTCAGCATGTTGTTGTTCAACGCCGCCGCTACCCAGTCGCCCAGGATGGACACCGTGGTCGGGAGGGGATCCATATGGCCCAGATAGCCGGGATGAGCTGGGTTCATCGCCCCCGCCATCACCGCTTTGAGACCAGCCATCAGGGTCGCCAAATCCCCCGGCTGTTCGGGAATGGAGCGGTAGACTAGGCCAGCCTCCGACGGCAGGGGAACGTGATCACCTGCCGAAGTGAGGTAATCCACGATGCCCTGGGCCACGGTATGTACCAGATCCTCAATGGTCTCTCGGTTGTGTCCGTGGGGATGGACAAAGGCATGGGCAGGAAGACCAACTGGAAACATGGCTTGTATCTCGTATGGCGAGCATTCTAAATAGCATCCCACCTGATCCTTAATTCTGCTTGGCCACCCCCGATTTCCTAGGGGTGCATGGCGGTTTATCCCGTGATCGAAGGGTGACCAGGATCAATGAGCCCCTTGCCGCGCATTGCGTTCCCAAAAAACGCCCTTGGCGTAACCCTGAATGGTAGGGCATTGGTTGGCTAGGGCTAATCGTTTTTCGGCTAGGCAACAGTAATCTAAATCTTGCTCAATGCCAAGGTATTGTCGCCCTAGCTTTTTCGCGACTACCGCCGTGGTGCCGCTGCCGAGGAAAGGATCAAACACCACATCATGTTTCTGGGAACTGGCTAGGATGCATTTAGCAATGAGTTTCTCTGGTTTTTGGGTGGGGTGGTCGGTGTTTTCTGGCATCGACCAAAAGGGCACAGTAATATCCGTCCACAGGTTAGAGGGGTAAGTGAGGCGATACTTATGAGGGCCATCTTCCCAATCCTTAGGTGCTCCGGTTTCGGTGCGGTAGGGAGCCCTCACTTGACGTTTAATTTTCACGGCATCTACGTCAAAAAAGTAATCTTGGGAAACAGTGCAAAACCAGATATCTTCACTGGCATTTTTCCAATTGTGCTGTGCCCCTCGGCCCTTTTCTCGCTCCCAGGTAATGCGGTTTCGCACAATAAAATGTCGTTCAAGAATGGGGTAAAGTAGGGTCGAAGTCAGCCAATCAGCACAAAAATACGCAGAAGCGCTAGGTTTTAGCAGCCGTCTAACCGCGCTAATCCAGCTTTCTAGCCAGTGACAATACTCGTGATCTGGCAGACGCTTAAAGTCATTTCCGTTAAAATTTTTGGTCAGATTATAGGGCGGATCAACAATCAGTAAATCGACAAAGCTGCCCGGTAAATATTCCAACACCTCAAACACATCTTGCCAAATAATGCGGTTTAGAATCGCCTCTGGTTCAACGGGGTGATGCACCCGCTTTAGGTGTTGGGACAGATCGGTGCGCTCGGCCTCCGTTAGGTTTAGTGTGCGGTTCAAGGGAGATCGATCTTTCATAGGGCGTTGTCACAGGGAGGTGCGGCCCCCTACGATGGTCACGGTTCCGGTACTCGATGCGGTTGTAGGTTCCTAACTTCGCTCAGCAAAGTTCTTACATCAGCGAGGATAGGGATCGTCGCTGTCGTAGATCGAGGGTGTGGGCAAGGCTGTCCTCCTCCCAATCGAGGGGATGGGCTTCGTCGGGGGGCACGACTTCCGGTTGGGGGACGAGGTGATCGGCCTGGGACTCCACGGCCTGGGCTCCCATAGAGGGCATGGCTGCTGTCTCCAAGTTGACCTTGGCCCCAGCTGGTTTGGGCACAGTGGGGGGTCTGGTCTGGCCTCGAATCGCTGGTCTGTTCTGGGTTGTGGCCTCGGCCTCCGCCTCAACCATCGTGAGGGGTAGGGTATCTTGCACGGCCTGGGCTCCCTTCACAATCACGGCATCGCGCTGGGGGGAATAGGGCTGCAAACGCTTTGGCCCCGTGGCTGTTTTGGTCTTAGCCTTGGGCTTGACCCGCCGCACCCGTCGCTGGGGTGGTCGTCGGGCCGCTGCCTTAGCTCGCTGGCTAATGACCACACTGCCGAGGGCACAGAGCCCCACCAAGCTACCCAGCCCCCAGAGAGTCACTTGGGTTCGATGGTGGGAACGGACGGCAGTTCCGTCGCCGCTGGGTTCGGCATTGTTGCTGGCCCCTAAGGGGGATGAAGATGTGCTGGAGTCCTTAGAGGATAGGGCTGAGGATTGGGACGTAGGGGGATTGGTTTCCTTGCCGGGATCGGCAAACAGGAGCCGATGGGACGCCACCGCCGCCAAGCACACCGTCACCAGCCACAGACTGCCCAGCAGCACCAAGGGGCGATGGGACAACAACCGCAGCCAAAATAAACGCGAACTGGGAACGGGCGCTTGGGTGGCGGAGAAAAGCGCCTCTGGGCTGGGGGGGGGATGCTTTCCAGGATCTCGCACCATGATGACTGACCTAGGATCTAACGGGTCGCCCAAGCATCTGCACCTAGTCGCGACCCTAAACTGGATACCAGGATAGCGAGGGACAGGGAATGTGGTGTCATTTTGTCATAAATTCCCCTAGGTCGCCAGTTTGAGCACAATTTGGCCAGACAACGGAATTATAGCCTGTCATGGTGAGGCCAAGCTGGACTACAACGGGAACAAGCGACCCTAGGGCGGCTTCTTAACGCTAGGCGTCACCCTAACTTGACCCTAAAGCTGGAACCTTAGTGATACGGAGCAACGACTGGCCATGACACACCCCCTCATCTCTACGCTTCCCCATCGTTTTAACCCGCTGGCCTTGGAGACCCTAACTGGGGCGACCCTGGCTGGGGTGACCCTAGTAGGGCTAGCCCTACCCGCCTCGGCCCAAACGGCAGAGTTTAGTGATGTCAGTGCCAGCTATTGGGCCAGACCGTTCATTGAAAACCTAGCGGCTCAGGGCATCATTGCTGGGTTTCCGGATGGCACCTTCAAGCCCGATCAACCCGTCACCCGCGCCCAGTTTGCCGCCATCGTGCGCAATGCCTTTAACCAACCCCTAACCCGCTCGGCCCCCGGCTTTAGCGATGTGCCTACGAGTTATTGGGGCTACAGCGCCATTGCCAACGCCTACGGTCAAGGCTTCATGTCGGGCTATCCCGGCAATGTTTTCCAACCAGAGCAACAAATTCCCCGTGTCCAGGCGTTGGTAGCCCTCGCCAATGGTCTGACCTTCAGCCCCAGCGGTTCTGTGAACGAAGTGCTGAGGGTCTTTCGCGATGCCAACCAAATTCCCGACTATGGCCGTAGCCCCGTGGCCGCTGCCACCGAGCGCAAAATGGTGGTGAACTATCCTAACGTGGACACCCTGCGCCCCCAAGGCAACGCCACCCGCGCCGATGTCGCCGCCTTTGTCTATCAAGCCATGGTAGCCCAGGGCCGAATGCCCGCCCTCCAAGCTGGAATGAGCGCCACCAACTACATCGTCGGCTTTAGCGCCACGGGCACCCCCACCACACCCACCGCTGTCTCTGGGACGGTGCCTCGCGGTACCCGACTGGCGGTGCGCTACCCCGGCAATAGTGACATTGATATCGTGGTTGCCCCCGGCCAAACCGTGGCCACCAGTTTCCAAACCACCCAGCCCGTTCTCAATGCCCAGGGCCAGACCCTCGTGCCCGTGGGTAGCACCGTGCAGGGCCGCATTGTGCCCGTCAACATTGTGGGAGCCCAGATTACCGCCGCTAAGTTCGTGGCCGATAGCCTTACGGTGAATAACCGTACCTATGCCATCAGTGCCGAATCGAGCGCCGTGGCCGCCACCCAAAACGTCAGCAGCACCGACCTCCAGGGGGCTGTCATTACCGCCGCTGCCGAGTCCATCCTCACCGCCATCACCGGAAACCGCACCATTGGCAGCATCGTCGGCAGCATCCTCACCGGAGATTCGGGCACCGCTACGGCCAGCAATGCCGTGGTCGTTATCCGCCCTAGCGCCCTGGATATCACCGTACAGTCGGACTTCACGGTCAACAACTAATACTAAATCCGACCCGTTTACCCTCGGTACCCAGCGGGCGAGGCAACCTTGCCCCTACAGTTTTCGCGGTTAGGAATCGGGGTTATCTAACTCGGATTGGGTATAACCCTAACTTCAGTGCGGGTCAAGTTCAGTGGGCTACTACGTACACCGATCTTGCCGCTAGTCGCAAAATCCTGGACGATCCCCCTAAATCCCCCTTAAAAAGGGGGACTTTGACGCCGTGCCCCTTTTTCTCCTTTCAGGGGGACTATGGCTCGGTTCCCCTTTTTAAGGGGGCCTGTGGCTCGGTTCCCCCCTTAAAAAGGGGGGCTAGGGGGGATCGTTCTAGAGCATGGTCTATCTCTAGGACTTGTGTGGACTGAGTAGCTTCATGGGGGGAGGGATTTAGGGTGAGGGCGAACGACACGCCTGGAAGCAGATATCTTCACCCTTGCAGTCTTTGGCTTAACCCGAACTGAGGTTATGTAGATTTGTCAAAAAAACAGATTCAGCTAAAACCGTAGCCTATGATACAAACATCGACAAAAATCGTTCATCTCTTCTGCCTGGTTATCGACACGCCAAGCCAGTGAAGGGACGGAAGTAGGGATATTCCCGAAGGAACGCGCCTCTAAACGCCATTCGCTTCTAGGAGGCGACACCATGAAATTGACCTATCGCGGCGTCAGCTACAACTATACTCCCAACCCCATGCCCAAGATGGGAGACACCTTTGCGACCGGAACCTACCGTGGGGCCGCTGTGGCCTTTCGTGCGGTGGCCGAACCCCCTGCCCAACCTGCGGCTGATCTCACCTGGCGGGGGGTGCGCTACCACACGGGTATCGCAGCAACCGTCGCCCCAGTTGCTGCCGTTGACCCCGTCGTTGAGCCCGCTGCGGTGCTCACTGTGACCCCGGCCCCTGTGGCTGAAGTCGGCGTAAGCAACATTCCTGAATTGGCTCGGAACCTGTCCATCCGTCGTCACCAACGCAGCCGCAGGCGTGAACAGGGTATGATGGTGCGTCTCGCCGCTGAAGTCGGTTTGCCGATGGATGAAGCGATCCAGTACGAAAGCCATATTCAAGGCAAGCGCCCCCACGATTTTGCTGCCTACGACCGTAGCAGCACCGCCATGAGCTAACACGGCTCTTGGCCCTTAGCGCCCTTCCTCAACGCCCATGCTGTTACCAGCGTGGGCGTTGTTTCTGTTGTTGTTGGCCGAATCTGTCGAATCTATGGCTGAGATCTATGGACTGGGTTCAGCCACAGGACTTAGCCCATCGGCCCAGTTAGAATCACCTTGGCCAGGGCGTTAATCACCGATTCGGGTGGTTCTTGCTTGAGATCGCGGTACCACTGCTGGGTTGCAGAGGGCTCGTGGCCATAGATAATGCTGCTGCGCTTGCGGGCCTTCAGAATCAGATCGGCGGTGCGATCTTTGCGGGCCTTTTCGTAGCGGTGGAGGGCATCGGGCACACTGATATTGGTGGTGAGGAGATAGCGGGTTAGCACCTCAGCCCCTTCGATGGCCTGACAGCCGCCCTGGCCGAGGGTCGGGGTAGTGGCGTGAGCCGAATCTCCCAGCAGGGCAATGCGCCCCCGCACTAGGCGCTCTAGGGGATCGATGTCGCCAATTTCTAGGCGATTGGTGGCGGTGGGGTCAATGGCCTCAATCAACCCTTGCACAGCGGCGGGCCAGCCCTTGAAAATATCGGCTAGTTCATCGCGGCGGTGGGCCGGATCGACCTGGGTGCCCTCCACCATGGGAGCGCCAAAGAAGAAGTAAAAACGGTCACCGCCCACGGGCATCATGGAGGCGCGTTTGCTCTCGCCCACGTAAATTACCCAGAGATCCTTGGCACAGAGGGCCGGATCGGCAGGAACCAGGCCATTCCAGTTGACATAACGGGCATAGCGACGGGACACCGACCGCCCCAGCACATGGGCACGCACGGCGGAATGCACACCATCGGCCCCAATCACCAGATCGCCAGTGGCTCGGTGGCCGTTTTCAAAAATGGCGGTGGCAGACTGGTCATCCTGCTCCACCGCCACACAGGGCATCCCCAGATGGACATGTTCGGGGCCAAATTCCTCTAACAGCATGGTCTGTAGGTCGGCCCTGGCCACGGGGTAGGGCCGCTGGCCCACCTGCTCAAATAGGGGGTGTAGATCCACATAGCTGAGTTGTTCATCGGTGTGGCTGCGGTATTCCATGGCGTTCATTTCGCCGCCAATGGCCGCTAACTGTTCGCCCAAACCCAGGCGGTTCAGCACCTTAACCCCGTTCGACCACAGGGAAATCCCGGCTCCGGCAGGGCGTAGTTCCGTCACCCGATCATAAACTTCGACCTGGTAACCCGCCTGTTTCATGGCAATGCCTGTGGTTAACCCGCCAATTCCGGCTCCCACAATGACCACTTTCAACTTGTACATCTAAGCCTCTCCTAACCGTGATATGTCCGCACTGAAGACCATGCTGGCGCTGTTTCGACGTACCAAGCCCATTGTATACAATTCAGTGTGTGCCCTAGCATCAGTGCGTGCCCTAGCATCAGTGCGTGCCCTAGCCTTCAACCCGGTTCACCTGAAATGATTGGCCAACGATTGGCTCTGCACCCTCCCATCCAATCGTTACCCACTAGGGTAATCGGCATCCGCTAGGGTAGGGAAGCCACTCGAGGGTTTCTGCAATATTGCCTGCAATATGTCGTGGGCTATGGCAGCACAGAAAAAATTGGCAAATGGAGACAGGAGGCCGTTCCCCGTCCATGCCCCAGGGCCAGGGTGATGAGGCGATGGTCGATTTGGGGCACAGGGTTGCCGTTGGCCCCGGTGCCACTGTTGACCGGGTAGGCGGGGAAGGCGGCGGCGGCGAGGCTCAGGCGGAGGACGCGGCCCTGGGGCAGGGTGAAATGGGTGGGTTGCAGAGGGAGATCCACGGGCTGGGGGGCGGTGTTGCCTAGGAGGCTAGGGAGATCGGCAAGGGTAAACCGACCATAGCCCTGGGTGAGGTTGAACACCCGACCATCGGGGTAGACCTCAGACAACACCGCGCTGATATCGACACTGGGGGCATCGGCATTGAGGTAGAGGGTGAGGCTGGGGGTTCCGGCAACCTGGAGGGGGGCGGAGAGGGGCGGGGTGCTGTAGGTCAACACGTCGCTGCGGCCATCAAGGGCGGCGCGGTCAAAACTGCCGGAGGGAATGCCGCTGTGCCCGCCCAAGGAGGGGACGGGTCGCCAGGGGTCATGGACGATCACATCGTAGCCCGGTTCTAGGTTGGCGGCATCGGGTAACAGGTGGCCATCGTCGGGGCGCATTCCTGCTAGTCCGGTGCTGGTCAAAGCGTAGGGGGTGGGGGTGGGCTGGGGCCAGTGGGGCCAGTCTTGCCAACGGTTTGTGCCCAGGTCAAACAGGCGCACGGGGGCAGACGTACCCAAGCCCTCATCCTGGCCCTTCAAAGCCTGGTTAAACCAACGCAGTTGCAGCCGATCCACCGGGTTTTCTGCCGCTGGCCCAAAGTCCCTCGTTCCCACCCGACGGCTCCAGGGTAGGTGCCCCCAAGGGCCAATCCACAGCGGTTGGGGGGCTTCACTTTGGGCCTGCATTTGCCGATACAGGCGCAGGGTGCCGCGCAGGTAGGGGTCGAACCAGCCGCCGATGTGCAGCATGGGCAAATCCACCCCAGTCAAATCGGGCCGAAGCCCCTGCCAGTAGGCATCGGGTTGCGGATGGTTGCGCCAGTCGTGAAAAAAGGAGTCGGGGGCAAGATCGCGCAGCAGGGCGGGGTCGGCAGGCACGGGGCCATCCAGGGGTAGGTGATGTCCGGCTTGGTAGAGGGCTTGGTAGGCGGCGACATCGCCAGACCGTCGGGCGGTTTCTGCGGCCAGTTGGAAGGCCCAACCTAGCCCAGCCTGCAACAGGAGCGCCCCATTTTCGTAGGCCCAGTCGGTATAGAGGTCGTAGCCCACCATGGCGGGGGCCAACACCTTCAGCGGTTCTGGGCGGCGGGCGGCGGCGTAGAGTTGAGTC
The DNA here is from genome assembly GCA_040396995.1 of Nodosilinea sp. Classification (GTDB taxonomy): domain Bacteria; phylum Cyanobacteriota; class Cyanobacteriia; order Phormidesmidales; family Phormidesmidaceae; genus Nodosilinea. The sequence continues at coordinate 56,116 of JBBAWV010000003.1, forward strand.
ATGCCCTGGTAGGAAAAGCCATACATGCCCACCTCACCACTGCTTTTCGGCAGATTGGCCACCCACAGTACCGTGGCATAGCCATCGTCGGATTCGTCCTCAAACAAGCGAAACTCCCCACCAGAACTCCCCCGCCCCCGCACATCTTGGATGACCACAATGTAGCCGTGGCTGGCGTACCAGGTGGGATGGGCATAGACCACGGTGGAGGCAATGGCTCGCCCGTAGGGTTGCCGCATGAGCAGGACAGGAAACGGCCCTGGCCCGTCGGGGTAGTAGACATCGGCGTCTAGGGTGACGGGGGGAGTAGGGAGTGAAGAGGGGGCCAGTGGGGGTGACCCTGGCAGGGTGAGGGATAGGACTTGCGTTGGACAAACAGCGTATGGCCCCATGGGTGACGATTGAAATGTTACAAAGGCTTCGGTCAAGGCCACCCGGATCTAAGTCAAGAATGAGGGCTAGACTGTGAAAGATGCCTGAATGATGCGAGTAACGCAGTAAACCTAACTGTACCCCCCCGCCGTTCTACCCCGTCCTGCTTGGCCGCCTTCCTCTGCCGCCCCAGGGTGTAGCCCTAGAGAGCCTATGACCGATATTTTGATCATTGAACACGATGTTGACACCGAGCAGTTCTTGGTCAACGCCTTGATGGCCCAGGGGTATAAGGTCACGACGGCACGCAATGGCAAGGAGGGGCTGGCTCTGGCGGAAAAGCTGCTCCCCGGTGTGATCATCTGCGACTGGAATATTCCTGGAGAAATTGACGGGCTGACCTTTTGCTACAGCCTCAAGCGCCATCCCACCCTCTACATTGCCTCGCTATTGTTGCTCACCTCCCGCTACAGCAGCGCCGACCGCGTCACCGGGTTAGAAATGGGGGCCGATGATCTGCTCTCCAAACCCGTAGACATTAACGAACTCAATGCCCGTGTACGGGCCGGACTGCGGCTCTACCAACTCACCCAAGACCTGCGCCAGCAAACCCAGAGAATGGAGGCCGAACTCGCCGAGGCCGAAAGCTATGTGCGCTCCCTGTTGCCCCCCGACCAAGCTGGAAAAATTCCCATTCAGTCGCGATTTTGTCCCTCCCAACAGCTCGGTGGCGATTGCTACGACTACTACTGGCTCGACCCCGATTACCTGGTCATGTACCTGCTGGATGTCTCTGGCCATGGGTTGGGGTCGGCCCTGCTGTCCACCTCCGTGCTGAATGTGCTGCGGGCTCAATCCTTGCCGGATGTCAGCTTCTACCGCCCCGAAAAGGTACTCCGCGCCCTCAACGAAACCTTTCCCATGGGGGATCAAAACCAGAAATACTTCACCATTTGGTATGGCGTCCTGAACTGCGTCAACCGCCAACTGCTCTATGCCAGCGCGGGCCATCCCCCGGCGGTACTCATCTCCGTGGGCGACGACGGCACCGTCAGCACCCTCCGCCTCCGCACCCCTGGAATGCCCATTGGCATGATGCCCGACGCCAAATATAAGTGGCATCGTTGCCAAGTGCCCCCCAACAGCAGCCTGTATCTCTTTAGCGATGGCCTCTACGAGGTGCTGCAAAACAACGACCAATACCTGGGCCTCGATGCCTTCATCGACCTGCTCACCGTGGCCCGCCGCGAAAAAAGCGTGGACTACATTCTGCAATCGGTGATGCACCGCCAAGTGAACACGACCGCCAACGATGACATGTCGCTGATGATGATCCACATTGATTGATAGTCGCTGATGGCTGGGCAATGGCTGGGCGATGGGAATCGCCAGCTCAAGGGCTCTGGGAGCTACTGGGGATGATTGGGATTCAACGCATCCAAGGCCCGTTGCAGTTTTTGCAGGGATTTGTGCATTTCTGGCAGGCGGCGGTAGATGGCGGAGGCCTTGAGGAACACCTTGTGGGGTAGGGCAGGAATGCCCGTGACGATTTCCCCAGGTTCAATGTCGTTGTGGATGCCTGCCTTGGCGGTGGCGATGGCACCGTCGCCGATGGTGGCTTGGTTGGCGATGCCCACCTGTCCGGCCAAAATCACCCGATTGCCGACCTTAACGCCCCCGGCCATGCCCACCTGGGAGGCCATCACTACAGCTTCGCCCACCTGGCATCCGTGGGCAATTTGGATTAGGTTATCCAGCTTGGTATCCCGCCCGATGCGAGTCACCCCCACGGCGGGGCGGTCGATGCAGGTGTTGCCGCCCACGCGCACGCCGTCTGCAATCACCACGTAGCCCGATTGCTCCATTTTTTCCCAGCCCTCGGCGGTGGGCACAAAGCCAAAGCCCTCGGCCCCAATCACCGCACCGCTGTGGATGGTGCAGTCGGCCCCAATGTGGCTACGTTCCTGAATCGTGCAGTTGGCGTGAAGGACGGTGCGATCTCCCACCCGCACCTCTGGGTAAATCACCACGTTGGGATGGATGCATACGTCGTTACCCAGGTGAACGCCCGCTGAAATCACGACATTCGCCCCGATAGAAACGTTTTTGCCATAGTTGGCGGTGGGGTCGATCACCGCGCTGGGATGGATACCAGGAGCGGGACGGTAGGGCTGGTAGAACAGGGCAATGGCACGGGCAAAGGCGAGACGCGGATCGGCGGTGCTAATCCAGGCGATGCCCCTTTCAGTAGCCTGGGCTTGTAGGGCTTCGTTTTGGGGCAAAATTAGGGCGGTTGCCCCGGTGGTGGCCACAAACTGGGCGAATTTGTCCCCTTCGATATAGCTCAGCGTTCCGGCAACGGCCTCATCCACAGCAGCGACCCCGGCAATGTCTGGGTCGTGGCTGGGGTTAGCCTCCAGGCTGGTGGCGGCGGCAATCCGAATTTGTTCGGCAATGGTGCTGAGCTTCATAGGAGTTAGGAAGGAACAAGCTGAGTTCGACAGGGAAACAAGCAAATCCCACGTCTTTTAATCGTGATATGTAGTGCTGAAGATAGGTACATAGAGCAACTTAAGGGGCATATCCTCGCCGGACAAGGCGTAGGAGGCTAGGTTGGTTGGCTTTGGAACTGTACCCATGATGCAATTGTCCTTGGGAATTTGATGCGCTTAAAGTGGTCTCGGCTGTGTCCAGGATCGGACAGGATGGCTCTGCCCTCACCCTTTAGCTGCCAGATGAAGTCCACGATCTGGCGATAGCTGATGCGGCCAAAGAGGTCTTCTGTGATCAGGGCTTCCAGCAAGATTTTGTTGTCGCCGTGGTGGGATGATGCCCAGTTTATCAGGTCATCCGGTGTTTCAATAACTGGGCCAACCGGGGGCATCTGTGCCGCACAGGTGAGCCATTGTCGGATAGTCTCTGAGGGGGACTGGCTATGACGGGCCGACTCTTTCAGGAGGGCTGCATCATCGTCTGGATGCAGTTGGGTAGATATTTGATTGGAGATCTTGAGGGGACGGGTGACGGGCCTGCCCCCAACGGTACGGATCTCAGTCCCGACCGGGATGGGATGGATGATATCTCGATACTCTGTGCCATCCAGGTGCCAGCGACGGGCAAGACGGTAGGCCGCTTCCCCTGGCTTTTCGAGCGGCAGGCAAGCCTTCAGGAAGGCGGCGTACTGTGGGTCGCTCATGGCACACCACTGCTGGCGCGGCGAACGCTCGAATATACCCTTGAGCATGGGCAACTCCTTTGGAAATTACGCCACTAAAAAGGCGACGCATTCGACGTGGGGGGTTTGGGGGAAGAAGTCGGCGGGTTGGGCTTTGGTGAGGGTGTAGCCGCCTTCTTCGCGCAGGATCTTGAGGTCGCGGGCGAGGGTGGCGGGGTCGCAGCTCATATAGACGATGCGGGGGGGCTTGAGGGCAATCAGGGCATCCAGCACCGCCCGGTCGCAGCCCTTGCGGGGGGGATCCAGCACTACGATGTCCAGCGGGTTAGCCAATCCCTCGGCGGCGGTGATTAGGGTTTCGCCCACATCCCCGGCCCGAAATTCCACATTGTCGATGCCGTTGAGGCCCGCATTGGCTAGGGCTTGCTCGACGGCTTCGGTCTGTACTTCCAGACCCACACAGCGTTTGGCGACCTTGGCGAGGGGTAGGGTGAGGGTGCCCACGCCGCAGTAGGCATCAATAATGGTTTCGGTTCCGGTCAGCTTCAGTTCGTCCAAAATCACCTGGAGGATGCCTTCGGCCTGTTCGGTGTTGACCTGGAAAAAGGTGGTGGCGTGGATGCGGAAGCGCAGGTCGGCAAAGATTTCTTCGATGTAGGGTACGCCGTCGATCACCAGGGTTTCGGCCCCAAAAATGGCGTTGGTTTTGTCGGGATTCAGGTTGACGCAGACGCCCACCAGGTCGGGGTAGCGCTCCATCCATTCCTGGGCCTGGAGTTCGATGTCCTTCAAATTCGGAGCAGTGGAAACCAGGGTGAGTAACATCTGCCCCGTGCGTCGCCCCACCCGCAGGCCCAAATGGCGCAAGCGGCCCTGGTGGCGATCTTCGTTATAGATCGACCAGCCCCGTTCTTTGATGTCCTGCTTCACCTCCGCCAACAGGGGATTCAGGCGCTCATCCTGCACCGGACATTGGTTGAGGTTCACCAGTTTGTGGCTGCCCTTGCGGAAATAGCCCGCCTTCACGTTGCCCTCCGGCGAACGGGCCAGGGGATAGGTGGCCTTGTTGCGATAACCCAGAGGCGCTTCGGCCCCTAAAATTGGCAGCACGTTGGGCTGGTCAACCTTGCCGATCCGAGTGAAAGCATCCACCACCTGCTGCTGTTTGGCGGCAAGCTGGGTCTCGTAGCTGACGGTTTGCCACTGACAGCCGCCGCACTTATCCGCCACAATGCAAGCCGCCCGCACCCGATCCGGCGAGGGACTAATCAACTGCTTCACCTGCCCCCGGCCAAAGGTGGACTTGGCCTGCACTAGCCGCACCCGCACCTCATCCCCCGGCACCGTGTCGGGCACAAACACCACCCGCTCTTGCCAGCGCCCCAGCCCATCGCCGCTGCTGGTGAGGTCGGTAATGGTCAAATCCAACGTATCGCCCTGTCGCCACCCGTCCATGCCCTTGTCCTGCTCGTAATCCATGCTTGTGGAAAAAATCAATGCTTACGGAAGGCGCTGTGGGTTCACCCTGTGCCCTAGGAACGCGACACGCCCACGCCAAAAACCGCTTAACGACTGTAGCAACCTGCGCGACCAATCGAGCAATAACGATGGATTTTCTACAGGGATAGTCACTGCGGGGGCGGAAAGGATAGCCGTTCTTCCATGGGGATGAGCTTGAGGGACAAGCGACGATCCCCATGGTTGGGTATTGAGGGTTAGGTGTAGGCCATGTAACGGTTGATTTTTGCTGAATCGCTGTAGATTAAGGGCAAATTTGGGCATTCACTGCGATGATCACCTGCTTTGAACAATTGGCCCAGGCGTTGACCACTGGCCCCGCTGTTATGGCCACGGTTGTCAGCGTGCGCGGGTCGGTGCCCCGTGAGGTGGGGGCAAGGCTGGTGGTGGATGCCCAGGGCCAAGCCTTCAACACCATCGGCGGGGGGGCCGGGGAGGCCAAGGTGATCGTCCAGGCCCAAACCATACTGCAAACGGGCAAGTCCCAGATGGTCGAGATTGACCTCACGGGCGCACCAAATCGCCAAACCCAGGGCGTCTGTGGTGGTCGAATGCGGGTGTGGCTAGGGCGCTGGCAGGGGGAAGAGGCTCTAGCGCTAGCTCAAACCATCGTCGAGCGTCTTCAGGCTGGCCAATCCGTCACGCTGGTGACGCCCCTGGATGGGAATGGCACCCCCTACCTCAGCGAAACTCCTGTCGATCTCGACCCCACCATCGCCTTTGGCGATACCCTACAACCGCCGCCCCTATTGCTGATTGTGGGCGCAGGCCATGTGGGGGTGCAACTGGCCAAAGTCGCCCACCTAGCCGGGTTTTCCATCGCCGTACAAGACGACCGTCCCGACTGGGCCAACGAACGCCTCTATCCCCAGGCCACCTATCGGCTGGCGCAACCCATTGAACCCGCTTTGTCCGCCTTGGCCGATCATCAAAACCTGTATGCGGCCCTAGTCACTCGTGGCTATACCTACGATCTAGAAGCCCTCACCCAGCTTTTGCAACGCCCCATCTCCTGCACCTACATCGGCATGATCGGCAGCGAAAAGCGCGTCCGCCAGGTCTACCAAACCCTGGAACAATCGGGCTTACCTCGCTCCAGCTTTGCGAATATTTACGGCCCCATTGGCTTGGATATCGAAGCCCTTACCCCCGAAGAAATCGCCGTTAGCATTACCGCCGAACTCATCATGGTGCGCCGAGGTGGCACCGGACGGCCCCTCTCAGAACGAATGCGACAGCAAGTAATATCCGTCCTCCCTGGAGAGATACCATAAGAATGCATGAACGAAGCCCCCATCCGCTACCCTGGGATAATTCAAGCCCCAATCCCCAGGAATTTGCGCGAACCCTAGCCTGGGCAGAAGAATTGTATCGCTTCATCTTCGATTTACTACCTCCAGAAATGCGCCCAATAATCAGCAATTCTCATTTTGGTAAATTGGCCGTTCGCCCTGAGTTTGTCGAAGGGTGAACGGGCTTCGACTGCTCGACAGGCTCATAGCTCAGCCTGAGCAGTCCTTCGTCAATAAGGCAAGTCATATTGAGAATTGCTGGCCCATCATGGTGGAGGATGAGAAAGTCAAAAAACAAGGTTGAAAAACGTTGAGTCCTTCCTCTGCCCGGTCTGGTTATACGCTACCCGTCTTTGCCTGTGCGGGGGCGGTGGCGGCACTGAGGCAGCTTATTGATTCGGCAGATCGCCCCTCGGCGGTGACCCTGGACTTGGTGCAGCCTGCCCAGGAGGCCGAGATTGCCATTGCCCAGGTGGCGCCCCTGCCCGATGGCTCGGTGTTGGCTATCACCCACAGCGATCCCGGCGATAATCTCGACCTGACACGCCATACGCCCCTATGGTCGGTAGTGGCCTGGGGTAATTCTGAACAGCCAGAACCCATTCAGATTGAGGGCGGCGAGGGCCTTGGTCGTCAGGTGAACCAGGGCGATGCTCCGGCCATCTATCGCTATGCCAAAACGGTGATTACCCATAATCTGACGCCGTTGATTCCAGCGGGTAAGACCCTGCGGGTGACGGTGATTTTGCCGGAGGGGCGAGCCTTGGCAGAGCGTACTTCCAATGCGGCTTTTGGAGTGGTGGAAGGGCTGTCGTTGCTTGGCACGTCAGGAATCTCGGAACCGTTGAGTGCGCCGGGGCAGTTGGATCAGTCGCGGGAATGGCTGCGGGAGAAAGCCGCTCAGCACCGCCACCTGGTGTTTTGCGTTGGGGAAAACGGGCTGGATTTGGCCGTTAAGCTGGGCATGAATCCTGATTGTCGGGTGAAGACCGCTAACTGGCTAGGGCCGCTGTTGGTGGAGGCGGGGCAATTGGGCGTCCAAGGGGTGCTGCTGCTGGGCTACCACGGCAAATTGATTAAGCTAGCAGGGGGCATTTTCCACACCCACCACCATGTGGCCGATGGGCGGCAGGAAATTTTGGCGGCTCACTGTGCGACGGCGGGGATGCCGTTAGAAATCACCCAGGCGATTTTTCAGGCAGACACCGTGGAGGCGGGGCTAAGGATTTTGCAGGACTACGATGCAGCCCTAGCGACTCAGGTATATCAGGGTTTAGCGGAACGGATTGATGATCGGGCAGCGGCCTACGTCAACGCCCACACGGGGCAAGGACTGAGGGTCGGTTCTCTGCTGTTCAACCGTCAGCGTCAGATTGTTGCCACCAGCACCATTGGGCAGGCGTTATTTCAGCAAGTTTTGTTAGACTGAGAGGATTATTTTTTACCAATCTCTCTTTAAATCCTTTGCTTGCTGCGGATTGTATTCCCCGCTTGCACCTCAACATCCTTTGCTTGATTGCTTCGCTGTTAGGGCGTTGGCACCTGAAAATCCCCCTCACTTTGCCCCTGTGCCCTTGAGCTTTGGCCCTGTCGTCACCCCCGTCGTCAACCTACAGGATTAACCCCGTGACCCTTCAAACCGACTCTACCACCCACCTCGACGATGCCTCTATGCCAGAGGTGAACCGCCAAATGCTGGTGATTCTGGATTTTGGCTCCCAATATTCCGAACTGATTGCCCGCCGCATTCGCGAAACCGAGGTGTATTCCGAGGTGCTCTCCTACCGCACCACCGCCGAGCAGCTCAAGCAGCTCAACCCCAAGGGCATCATCCTCTCCGGTGGCCCCAGTTCGGTGTACGACACTGGCGCTCCCAACTGTGATCCCGCTATTTGGGAACTGGGCATCCCCATTTTGGGCGTGTGCTACGGGATGCAGCTCATGGTGCAGCAGCTGGGCGGCCAGGTGGAACGGGCGGAACGGGGCGAGTACGGCAAGGCGGGCCTGTTCATCGATGACCCCACCGACCTGCTCACCAACGTGGAAGACAACACCACCATGTGGATGAGCCACGGCGACTCGGTGACGTGCCTGCCGGAGGGGTTTGAGGTACTGGCCCACACCGACAACACCCCCTGCGCCGCCATCGCCGACCACCAGCGCAAGCTCTACGGCGTGCAGTTCCACCCGGAGGTAGTGCATTCCATCGGCGGCATTGCTCTCATTCGCAACTTCGTCTACCACATCTGCGAGTGCCACCCCACCTGGACGACGGAAGCCTTTGTGGAAGAGGCGATTCGGGAAGTCCGCGCTAGGGTGGGCGACAAGCGCGTGCTGCTGGCCCTTTCTGGCGGGGTAGATTCCTCCACCCTGGCCTTCTTGCTCCACGAGGCCATTGGGGATCAGCTCACCTGTATGTTCATCGACCAGGGCTTTATGCGGAAGGGCGAACCGGAGCGCCTAGTGAAGCTGTTCCAAGAGCAGTTCCACATTCCCGTAGAGCACATCAAGGCGCGGGAACGCTTCCTCAATATTGTGAAGGGCGTCACCGATCCCGAAGAAAAACGCAAGCGCATCGGCCACGAATTCATCCGCGTGTTTGAGGAAGAATCTAGCCGCCTCGGCCCCTTCGACTACCTGGCCCAGGGCACGCTGTATCCCGACGTAATCGAATCCGCCGACACCAACGTTGACCCCAAAACCGGGGAGCGGGTGGCGGTGAAAATCAAGAGCCACCACAACGTGGGCGGACTGCCGAAGGATCTCCAGTTCAAGCTGGTGGAACCCCTGCGGAAGCTCTTCAAGGACGAAGTGCGCAAGGTGGGCCGCAACATTGGCCTACCCGAAGAAATCGTCCGTCGCCATCCCTTCCCTGGCCCCGGCTTGGCCATTCGCATCATTGGCGAAATCACCGAAGAACGGCTGGAAATCCTCCGCAACGCCGACTTTGTGGTGCGGGATGAAATTAGCAAACAGGGCATGTACCACGACTTCTGGCAGGCCTTTGCCGTGCTGCTGCCCGTTCGCAGTGTGGGGGTGATGGGCGACCAACGCACCTACGCCTACCCGATTGTGTTGAGACTGGTGAGCAGCGAAGACGGCATGACCGCCGACTGGTCACGGGTGCCCTACGACCTGCTAGAAACCATCTCTAACCGCATCGTCAACGAGGTTGAAGGCGTCAACCGCGTGGTCTACGACATCACCTCCAAGCCGCCTGGGACGATTGAGTGGGAATAGGGCTCGTACATGTTGAGAAGGCAAGGGGCTTAAGCCCCTTGTTCTGATCTAGGCAGGTGATCGGGGGCGAGGGCGGGCTAAGAATATGTATAAATGTAACAACCAAATTCGCTGAAACCCCCGCTCTATAGAAGGGCATCGCAGAATGATAAGCTAGCCTTTGCGCTTAAAATCGCCTTTGCAAATCCTCCTTGTAAACCGTTCTTGTAAATTGGTGACGCTTCAATGACCGCAGCGAATCAGATACCTTTATTGCTCCGCGCCGCCCGCCACGAAGCCTTGGATCGTCCTCCCGTTTGGATGATGCGTCAGGCAGGGCGCTACATGAAGGTATACCGCGACCTGCGTGACAAGTATCCCTCCTTCCGGGATCGTTCGGAAAACGCCGACCTGGCCATTGAAATTTCCCTTCAGCCCTGGCGTGCCTTCCGTCCCGATGGCGTAATTATGTTCTCCGACATCCTGACGCCGCTGCCGGGGATGGGCATTCCCTTCGACATCATCGAAAGCCAAGGCCCGATCATCGATCCGCCCATTCGCACCCAGGCCCAAATCGATGCGGTGCATGAGCTAGACCCCGAAACCGCCCTGCCCTACATCCGCACCATCCTGCAAACCCTACGCCAGGAAGTGGGCAACGACGCCGCTGTGCTGGGCTTTGTGGGTTCCCCCTGGACGCTAGCCGCCTACGCCGTCGAGGGTAAAACCTCCAAGAGCTACACCAACATCAAGGGCATGGCCTTTAGCGAACCTGCTATGCTACACACCCTGCTGGGCAAACTGGCGGACAATATTGCCAACTACGTGCGCTACCAGATCGACTGCGGTGCCCAGGTGGTGCAACTGTTCGATTCCTGGGCCGGACAACTCAGCCCCATGGACTACCGTACCTTCGCCCTGCCCTACCAGCAACGGGTGGTGCAGCAGGTGAAGCAAACCCACCCCGACACCCCCCTAATTCTCTACATCAGCGGCAGCGCCGGGATTTTTGACATGATGGGCGAATCTGGCGTGGATATCGTCAGCGTCGATTGGACGGTGGACATGGACGAAGCCCGTCGCCGCCTTGGCCCCAAGATCGCGGTGCAGGGCAACGTCGATCCCGCGATTCTGTTTGGTTCTAAGGATCTCATCCGCGAGCGCATCCTCGACACCATCAAGAAAGCTGGAAATCGCGGCCACATCCTCAACCTAGGCCACGGCATCCTCCCCGGTACGCCCGAAGAAAACGCCGCCTACTTCTTTGAGACCGCCAAAAACGTAGACAAGCTGCTGGCCACCGTCTAGCCCGTAGCAATCACTCTCTCGATAGGACAAGGGGCTTAAGTCCCTTGTCCAGGTTGATTATTAGCAATCGGGGGACAGTTGGGCGAGCAGCAGCAGCCATTCGTCAATTTTGGCCCGAAGCACCCTGGCGTGTTGGTTGGAATGGTTGATCATCACGCTCACGACCAGCGGGTCATAGTTGGGCGGCTGCACATAACCAGCCAGGGCCACGTTACCCGTGAGTGCCCCCGATTTCCCCTGTACCCGTCCAGCGAGGGGTGTCTCGGCTAAGCGATGGCGGAGGGTGCCGCTTTCTCCCGCCACGGCCAAGGAGTCCCGAAACACTGAAGCCTGGGGGTGGATGGCCATGGCTTGCAGGGTGTCTACTATGGCGTTGGGGCTCACCAAATTGTGGCGCGACAGGCCCGATCCATCGGCAAGGCGTAGGGGTTCGGCGTTCACGCCCAGGTCTGTAAGCACCACCTTCACCACCTCAGCCCCCGCCCGACTGGCATCCGCCGGAGGCACCGCTGCCCCCGCTACGCCCAGGGTTTTCAACAGCACTTCGGCATAGAGGTTATCGCTGTCGCGGTTGGTGGGCACCAGCAGTTCCGCTAACGGGGGCGATTCTACCGCCGCCAGTTCTGGCCCCAGGTTAGGCGATGGGGTTTGGGCAATGTCTACCTGGGCAGTGGGGATACCCTGGCTGGCGAGGGCCGATTGCAAGGCTGCGGCAAACTGGTCAGCGGGGTTGAGCACCCCCAGGGTGTAGGTGCCAGGGGAGGCATCGGCGGTCATTTGGCCCGTAAGATACAGGTTGAGGGAATGGCCATTGCGCTGTAGAGAAACCGGAGTGACCGGAGCCCCCGACGCCACGGTAAGACTATGGTTCACCAGGGGCCAAGGCGTGGGCAACGATTCCAGCCCAGTTAGCACCAAGGGTTGCCCCACCTGGCCCGGAGCCACCTGCACCGGAACGGCGTTTTTATTGAAAATTAGCCCATTCACAGGCACCGCAAAGTAGAACTGGGCATCCTCCCATTCCCAGGTGGGGTTGGTGGCCCAGCCGGGAAAGTAGCTGTCATCCAGCACCAAACGATTGATTTGGGTCACCCCCGTCTGCCGCAGTTGGGATGCGAGGGCCGTCATTTGGTCTGCCCCAAAGGTGGGATCGCCACGCCCCACCACCCGCACCGTCGCTAATCCCCCAGGACTGACCGATCCATAAACCGATGTCCGTAGCCGATAGCTTGGCCCCAACCGATGCAACGCCGCCGCCGAAGTCAGCACCTTGACATTAGAAGCAGGGGTAAACAGGGCGTTGGGCTGCTTGGCATAGAGGGTGCGCCGCTGCTGAGCATTGGCCCCTTGGGTTTGCACCACCATTCCCACCTGGGCCGTATCCAGGGGCACTTGGCTGAGTTCCACCTCCAGCCGTTCCGCCAACTGGGCCGGACACAGCGCCGCCTGTACCGGAAGCCCACCACCCAACAGCCCCAGAACCGCCACCAATCCCCAGCCGCAAGGTCGCCAGAATGGCCGTAGCGCCGTTCGTGTTGCGGTTTGGCCTGGATGGATCATCGTCAACCTTTCCCTGGAGTATCATCAATCGGTGAAATAGATAGGGGCAATGCCACCCTGCGGCCTTAATTTTAAAGCGTAGATTATTGCGCTATGGCCATGAGGTTTCGCATCCATTCCTCGCGTCCATAGATCCCGGCCAGCAAATCTGAAACTTTGAAGGCTTGGCCTAACTCATCCCACAGGATGTATTGTCCACCACCATATACTTCTACTTTCGCCAGTTGTTCATCCGTCACCTCGTCCAACGGCAACCAGGCATTGGCTTCACTCTGCACCATTTCCAACAGTCTCACAGGCCAAGCGTGGCGAGAACTATCCCGAAGTGTCACCACCACTTCGCGAGTTATGGCATCGTAGATCACGCTTTTCGCCAGCTTAAATGCTTCGTTAGACATCATGTTTTCGGGCTTCGGTTTTTAGGTACTCTAAATTAGCTAGCTTGACACAACGCCAATGCGGCCTTGGTGTATTTTGCATTCGTTGTATTTTGATGTTTCTGCCCCTTCTCTAATACGCAAACCTCCTCTGAAATATCGATTTTTACTTCAAATTCACTGCTGATAACGTGAACATGTAACGGATTACGGCCACCAGGATTGACCAAGACTCTCAAATGTTGGTGCCTCAGCAAAATTGGCATCGTGAGCCGTTCGCTACCGTAGTCATGGGTTTATTTTAGCCCTGGTACAGCAAAACCCCGGTTTCTGGGTCGCCGCTGCCAGGAGAACTGGCGTTTGGGACGAGAAACCGGGGTTTTGGAAGAGGGGTTTTGTAGCGACTACGCTGCGACGAGGGTTTCGGTTTTGGTGGCGAGTTGGGCTAGCACGCCGTTGATGTTGGCCTTGGCATCGCCGAAGAACATGAGGGAATTGTCGCGGTAGAAGAGGGGATTATCCACCCCGGCATAGCCCGCCGAGAGACTCCGTTTGACGACGATCACGGTGCCTGCCTTCCACACTTCCATCACGGGCATTCCGGCGATGGGGCTGGTGGGGTCTTCCTGGGCGATGGGGTTGACGGTGTCGTTGGCCCCAATTACCAGCACCACATCGGTTTGGGCAAAGTCGTCGTTGATTTCGTCCATTTCGAGCACGATGTCGTAGGGCACGTTGGCCTCGGCCAGGAGGACGTTCATGTGTCCCGGCATCCGTCCGGCGACGGGGTGAATGCCAAAGCGCACTTGCTTGCCCTGGCTGCGGAGGATGCGGGTGATTTCGGCGACGGCGTGTTGGGCCTGGGCCACAGCCATGCCATAGCCAGGGACGATCACCACACTATTGGCGGATTCCAGGATGTCTACCACTTCGCTGGCGTTGGTGGCGGTGGCTTCTTCGGCGGTGCCTGCTTTTTTGCCGACGTTGCTGGCCCCTTCACCAAAGCCGCCCAGCAGCACGTTCAGGAAGGATCGGTTCATGCCCTTGCACATGATGTAGCTGAGGATGGCTCCACTGCTGCCCACCAGGGCTCCGGTGATAATCAGCAGGTCGTTGTTGAGCATAAAGCCCGCCGCCGCCGAGGCCAGACCGGAGTAGCTATTCAGCAGGGAAATCACCACCGCCATATCGGCTCCGCCAATGGCCATCACAATCACCACACCAAAGATGCCGGAAACGGCGGTGAGAATGCCCAGGGGAATCAGCCCCTCGTTGCCCGTGGCGCTGACGAAGGGAAAGGCAAAGGCGACCATCGTCACCAGCATGGAAATGGTGAAAAAGTGGCGGGCGGGTAGCAACACCGCACGGCTGGGTACCATCGATTGCAGCTTGGCCACGGCAATCACCGATCCCGTAAAGGTGACCATGCCGATGAACACCCCAGAATAGATCTCGATGCGGTGGATCAACACATCCGCCCCCACCAGGGCCGAACTGGGCTGAAGGTATTCCGCAAAGCCCACCAGCACGGCGGCAAGGCCGACAAAGCTATTCAACAGGGCCACCATTTCGGGCATGGCGGTCATAGCCACACGGGAAGCCGCCAACACACCGACCAGCACACCCAGGCCGATAGAGCTAATTTGAATCGGGTAGCCCTGGCTAATCAACGCGGTGGCGAGGAAGGCAACGGCCATGCCCAAAATGCCCAGCAGGTTGCCCCGCTTGGCAGTGGACTGGTTCGACAAGCCGCTAAGGCTGAGGATAAATAGGGCGCTGGCCGCAATGTAGGCGACGGTAACGAGGTTGTTGGACATGGTGATTGGTTGTTAGGGGGATGGGGGGATTTGTGATTGGTTATTCGTTGTTGGTTATTCGTTGTTGGTTGTTGGGATCGGTGAATAGGTTGTGGTTCTTGGCTATTGAAGAGATTGTGTGTTGGGAATTGGGTTAGTGGAAATGGCGGGCGTCAATCTGTTGCCTCCTGAGAACCCAATAACCAATAACCAATAACCAATAACCAATCACTAATAACCAATAACCAACAACCTTCCCTCACTTATGAAACATATTCAGCATTCGCTGGGAGACCATGAAGCCGCCTGCGATGTTGACGGTGCCGAGGAAGAGGGCGATGGCTCCGAGGATCGTCATCGGGGAGGTGATGTCGTTGGAGATTTGCAACATGCCGCCGATGATGATGATGCCGCTGATGGCGTTGGTGACGCTCATCAGGGGGGTGTGCAGGGCGGGGGTCACGTCCCAAATCACCTTCCAGCCGAGGAAGCTGGCCAGGATGAAGACGGTTAGGTGGGTGAGGAAGGATTCCGGTGCCCACAGGCCCATGGCGACGAAGGCGAGGGCAATCAGCACGGGCCAGATCAGTTGGGCGATGAGGGATTTTGGCTTGGGGGTGTCGTCCTTGGCTGTGCTGACGGCGGCGGTTTCGGTGGGACTTGGGGCCGCTGGGGTTTCGGGTTTGGGCGCAGGCCAGATGACTTGGCCCTGATGGATGACGGTGGTGGCGCGGATTACCTCGTCTGCCAGGTTGAGGTCGTAGGCTTTGGCACCGCCGAGGTCGCTGAGCAGGTGGTAGAGGTTGTTGCCGTAGAGCTGGCTGGCTTGGGCGGCCATGCGGCTGGGCAGGTCGGTGAGGCCGATGATGGTGACGCCGTGGTGGGTGATGATTTTCCCCGGCTGGGTGACTTCGCAGTTGCCGCCCTGTTCTGCGGCCATATCTACGATGACTGACCCCGGCTTCATACTTTCCACCATGTCACGGGTGATCAGCAGGGGCGCTTTTTTGCCGGGGATCAACGCCGTGGTGATGATGATATCGACCTCGCGGGCCTGCTGGGCAAACAGGGCCATTTCGGCGGCGATGAAGGCTTGGCTCATCACCTTGGCATAGCCGCCGTCCCCGGTGCCGTCTTCTTGGAAGTGCAGTTCCAAAAATTCGGCCCCCATGCTCTGCACCTGTTCTTTCACCGCAGGGCGAGTATCAAAGGCTTTTACCACCGCCCCTAAACCCCGTGCTGTGCCGATGGCCGCGAGTCCGGCAACGCCCGCGCCGATGATCAACACCTTGGCCGGAGGGGTTTTGCCCGCCGCCGTAATTTGCCCGGTAAAGCAGCGGCCAAACTGGTTGGCGGCCTCTACTACGGCGCGATACCCGGCAATGTTGGCCATCGAACTCAGGGCATCTAGCTTTTGGGCGCGGGTGATGCGGGGGACAGAATCCATCGCCAGCACGGTGCCGCCCTGGTGGGCCAGTTTTTCCATCAGTTCGGGGTTTTGGGCGGGCCAGATAAAGCTAATCAGGGTGCCATCGGGACGTAGCAGGTCGGCTTCGTGGCAGTCTAATTCGGGATGCCACTGGGGCGCACGCACTTTCAGCACAATATCCGCCGTTTGCCACAGGCTGCGGGCATCGGACAGGATCTGGCAACCTACCGATTCGTAAGCCTGATCGCTAAAACTGGCGGCGGCTCCGGCCTGGGATTCGATGAGCACCTCAAAACCCAGTTTTTGCAGTTTTTTAACCGTATCTGGGGTAGCGGCAACCCGCTGTTCCCCAGCAAAAATTTCCTTGGCAATGCCCACGCTCAGCCCCGTGGGTTGGGTCGTTGCAAAATCCGCTGTAGCTTGTTCAATGGGGGTGGCAAGGGTCATGGGTAACTATCCTTAATCTCTATTCCTGAGGGGCTAGTGTTGTGCAGCGGGCGATGGGGCAAGCCAATTACAAAACTTACATTTACCAAGGCAAAACAAGTCTCAATCTTAACTAAGGTGGTGAAGAATATGGGTTGCAATGCTTAAGACAATCCGCAATTCAGAGATAATCACACTCCTCTTCAGCAAGGCATGAAATCAATAGGGATTCATAAATCCTGTTCGCTGACTAGAAAATGGCTGTTTCCCCTGGGTTAATATCCATCGTTAGACTTAGCTAATGGCGACAAGGACTCAGCCAATCTTTCGAGATATTTACAACATCACGGACAGCTTAATGATTCACAAAACGCAATCAAAACTTGAGGCTTCACTATCTGGATAGTAAGGGGCACTGGCAGTCATCGGGGGGAAACTTCAAGAATGTTTTATTTGTCCGCAAATAATTACAGATGCACAAAACGGCCCGTCTCCGTCCGAAGACCGACCATTTCGGGGGCTAAGCCGTTGCGGGGCTGAGCTATTGCAGCGGCTAAAACGACAAATGGGCGACCGTTTGCAACGATCACCCATTTGGCTTGGTGGGGGGATCAGGAACCCCAACCGCGTTATCGTAAGACCGTTACCAGCTCCGGGTGGGGGCTAGGGCATGGCCACGAATCAGGCTACCCACGGTTTTGGCGGTGATTTTCATCTGCACTAGGGGGTTGGCAGGCACCACGGTTTTGTAGAGGTAGCTGTCGAAGGTGAGCTTCTGCACGTCGATGTCGGAGCACATTTCCACGAAGGCTTCGCGGGTGGCGTCGGAACGGTAGAACACCGTTTGCAGCAGATCCAGCACCTTGTAGGTCATGCCGTACTGCCGATCCCAGCGCTTCAGGTACACCTTGAGGTCATCCTCGGTGGGGATGCGCTGTCCACCGTTGGAGAATTCCACGATGGTTTCGGCGCACATGCGGGCCGACTTGGCGGCAAAGTAGATGCCTTCGCCGGAGGACTTGGTGACGGTACCAGCGGCATCGCCCACCAGAGCCACGCGACCGACGACGCGGCGAGGACGGGGATGCTCAGGAATGGGGTGCGCTTCGACTTTGATGATTTCGCCCCCTTCCAGACGCTTGGCCGCACGGGCGCGGATTCCGGCTTGGAGTTGCTTGATTTTGGCCTGGTTCACCCGCATGGTGCCAGTACCCACGGCAACGTGGTCATACTTGGGGAACACCCAGGCGTAGAAGTCGGGGGAGACATCGTTGCCGACGTACATTTCCGCCAGGTCTTCGTAGTAGGCCATTTTGTCTTCGGGCAGGCGGATGCGCTCTTGGAAGGCGATGGCATAGTTGTAATCTCCAGCGTTGATGGCCTTGGCCACGCGGGAGTTAGCGCCATCGGCCCCAATCACCAGATCCACTTGCAGAGACTTGTTGTCGCCCACCAGACCGTCTTCGCGGTGCTCGGTGTAGTGCAGGGTGTAGGGGTCGCTGCTGGATTTGGGCAGGTCTAGGGCATAGACGGTGCCGTTGATCAGCTTGGCCCCGAGCTTCGCGGCCCGATCCCGCATGAAGCCGTCCATCACCTCGCGGCGGCACATGCCGATGTACTCATCATCCTTCAGCGTGTCGCCGATGTTGACTTCAATATTCGAGGGGGAGATCATCTTCATCTTCCGCACCCGGCGGTCGATGATGCTGGGGGGCAGGTCAAACTCGTCCACCATGCAGAGGGGAATGGCCCCACCGCAGGGTTTGGCGTTGTCCAACTTGCGCTCAAACAAATAGGTTTCGATACCGGCTTTTACCAACGTCTCGGCAGCCGAGGAGCCTGCCGGACCTGATCCTACTACTGCTACCCGAAGTGACAAGGATGTGTCTCCCAAAATCGCAAAAGCTACGAGAGGCATCCTATCACGCTAATTTGGGCCGATCAGGCCGTACCTGAGGGGTTGTAACCAGATTGAAATACTCGTTTACAATGCGATACCCGGATTGCGAGGGGATCTATTTCTTGGCCAGAGACTTTTCTATTGACAGGGGCAAGATTCCGGCGAAATGCCTATCCCATCCATTGAGAAGCCTGCGGGAGTTGGGGAGAGGCGGGCTGTTGCTGGCGCTTAACCAATTTTCACGGTTCGATACCCCAGCGCTCTGGCCATCACCACCAGCGCGCCAGCCTAATTCCGGAGGCGGTGGATCATCAACGAATCCTTGGGACGCCCCTAGGACGCCGAAGGTGGGGGATTGCCTGGATTCGGCAGGCGGCGGGCCATGACGGCATAGAAGGGATCGGCCATGGCAAAGCCCAACATTTGCAAAATTCCGGGCAGGGGCGGGGCATAGGCGATCACCTCCGGGGCACTAAAGCCAGGGACGGATTTAAAATAGCCCTTCACCAAGGCCACCCGTTCGGCTTCGCTGCCATCTCGCCAGACGGCAATGGCCTTTTGGTAAAACATCCGGTTAGAAAAGCTGACCACGGCTACCCCACCGGGCTTCAGGACTCGGTAGATTTCGGCAAACACCCCCTCCGGCTGCTGGAGATATTGCACCGACACCGTATTCAGCACCGCATCGAAGGATTCATCCTCCAGGGGCAGGCGGGGATTGTCGTTCAGGTTTTGCACAAAAAAGTGATTCAGGCGGGGATTTTTCGCCAGTTCCTCCGCGTTCATGCCGTGGCCCTCCACCCAGTCAAAGGCCATCTCCTCCGGCAGGTGCGAAACCCAGCTACTCATTAAGTCGAGAATGCGGTGGTTGGGGCTGAGTCGCTGGCGATAGAGATCCGTCAACCGCTGAATAAAGCCCTCGTCCACATGGGTGACAAACCGAGGCATATCGTAAAAATAAGCGTCGTCGGAGGGGTCGAGTTTGGCGCGTTGTTCCGGCTGAAGCAGCATGGTTTCTTAGGACAAAGACTTTTCCTTGAGTGTAGACACATTCCGCAGGGGAGGGGAGGCAAACAGCGGCCTACACGGTGGTCTACAAGGGCGGTCTACAATAGCCACAGTGCAACCTGTCTAGCCCCCGGCATCCCCCGATTTTCCCATGGTTCTCGCCTATGCATGCCGCCGCTCAGCCCCCAACCATGACCGTTGACGCTTACCTCGCCTGGGAGCCTAGCCAGGAGTTGCGCTATGAGTTTGTGAATGGCGACGTGGTGGCGATGACAGGGGGCACCCTACCCCACAACGATATTGCCATCAACGTGCTCACAGCCCTGCGGCCCCAGGTACGCGCCCAAGGCTGTCGCATCAACATTGCCGATGCCAAGGTCAACGTTACGCCCTCGATCTATCGCTATCCCGATCTGGTAATTAGCTGTGATGAGCGCGACAAAATCGCCGTTACCGCGATTCAATACCCCAAACTGATTGTTGAGGTGCTGTCTCCGGGGACAGAGCACCTCGACCGAGGCGATAAGTTTAGAGAATACCGCCTACTGCCCAGCTTGCAGGAGTACGTCCTGATTAGCTCTACGCAAATCAACGTTGAGATTTATCGTCGGGGGGAAGGTCGTCTGTGGCTGTACACGGCCTATCAAGCGGGAGACACGGTGACCCTAGCCAGTGTTGACGTTACCTGCCCCATCGCCCTGTTTTATGAGAATGTTTTGTCCATAGAATAGGCGGTTTCGCCAATTCAATGCTTAAAGAAATGCAGCCCACCCGCCTCGACCCACCCCCTTCCCACGCCTGAGCCATGCCAACCCCCACCCTACCGTCGTCCGTCATCCCGTCCCACCTGCAAGAGCCCTTGGTGATTGGAGATATCACCCTCCACAGTCGGGTGTTGCAGTCGCCGCTGTCGGGGGTGACGGATCGGGCTTTTCGGGAACTGGTGCGCCGCTATGCCCCAGCCTCCATGCTCTATACGGAAATGGTGCAGGCGTCTGGTCTCTGCCATGCGCGGGAGCTAGAGAAAATGATGGACATTGGCCCCGCCGAGCAGCCGATTAGCATTCAGTTGTTTGATTGTCGGCCCGACTTTATGGCCGAGGCGGCTCGGATGGCGGAGGCAGAGGGGGCCAAAACCATCGATATCAACATGGGTTGCCCGGTGAACAAAATCACCAAAAAAGGGGGCGGGTCTTCCCTACTGCGTCAGCCGGAGGTGGCCGAGGCGATTGTAAAAACTGTGGTGGCGGCAGTGGCGATTCCAGTGACCGTCAAAACCCGCATCGGCTGGGACGATGGGGACATCAACGCCGTGGAGTTTAGTCGCCGCATGGAAGCCGCCGGAGCCCAAATGCTGACCCTCCACGGACGCACCCGGTGCCAGGGCTACCACGGCCCCGCCCGCTGGGACTGGATTGCCCGTGTCAAAGCAGCCCTGTCCATTCCGGTGATTGCCAATGGGGATATTGTCTCGGTGGAGTCGGCCCTGCGCTGCCTAGAGCAAACCGGGGCCGATGGGGTGATGTGCTCCCGTGGCACCCTGGGCTATCCCTTTTTGGTAGGGGAAATTGACCAGTTTTTGAAAACGGGCACCCTCGCCCCTGCCCCAACGCCCCTAGATCGGCTACGCTGCGCCCAGGAACATCTCCATTTGCTATGGCAGTACAAGGGCCAAAAGGGCATCCACCAGGCCCGAAAACACATGGCTTGGTACGTCAAGGGCTTTGAGGGAGCCGCGCCCCTGCGGGATCAGCTTTGCCAAATCACCACGGTGGACGAGGGAGATCACCTGCTAAATCAAGCCCTCCAAACCCTAGAGGCAACGGCACTTCGGTTCAAGAGTGATTGCTAGGGGCTTTGGGTGGAGATTGGGGTGGACGAGGAGACCTATGTCCAGCAACCTTCAGGTTCTTAACATCCCAGAGGCCAGTAGGGCACCACCGACAATCAGGCTGCTAGCAAGCAGCAATGTCCAGGAGGGTTCTGCCAACCCCGTTACGACCAACAGCAGGGTAGACAACAGCGGTGCTAGGTAGGAGAGGGTGCCCAACATCCGCAGGTTGCCATGTTTGACGCCATAATCCCAGGTGAAAAAGGCCAGCCCCACCGGGCCAATTCCCAAGGCCAACACCGCCAGCCATTGCCACCCTAGGGGCCACACCGGGGTTTCTAAAAGCCCGTGGCAAATCCAGGCCAGCAGTGCTGTAACACCGCAAAAGCCGCCCACCGCCTGGGTAGGAATGGCCCCAAAATGTCTCGACAACACCGAATAGCTCGACCAGGTGAAAGCACAGACCAGTGCGGCCAGATAGCCTGTGGTGTATTCCACCCGCAGGGATAGCCCTTGCCCCTGGGTGATCAGCAGCCCCGCACCGAGGAACCCCAGCGCCGCCCCCACCCCATGGAACCAGCGCAGGCGCTCTCCCGGCAACCAGGCCGACATCAGCACAATCAACAGCGGCCAGAGGTAGGCAATCAGGCTGGCTTCTACGGCGGGGGCATGGCGCAGAGCCAAAAAGTAGAAAAAGTGATAGCCAAAGAGCCCAAAGAGCCCCACTGCCCACACCGCAGGAGGCAGCTTTAGGTAGCGCCAGGGCGATCCACCCTCCCGCCACCACAGGATGCCCCCCACCCCAAAGGCTAGGGTAAAAGACATGGCCGTCAGTTGAAAGGGCGGAATGGGGCCACTGAGTTGGGTCAACAGCGCCAGGGTGGCCCACATCAAAATGGCGGTGAACCCAATCAGCGTGGCCCTAGCAGAAACCGGAGAGGAGGTCATCGAAAGATGCTTTGGTTAACATACCTTGCTTGAAAAATCGCACTTTTTCAACGCCTTTGGTATAGTGGGGAGTAATACAAGCGATCTGGATCCGAAACGGCGTCTATACAAGGTAGCGATTGTGGCCGTCCCCGTTGTCTCCCCCATTACGCCAACGCGCTCTGCGACCGTTGTGGCGTCCAACCCGGTAGCGCGTCCGTTTTTAGCGCGTCCATTTTTAAAATGGGCGGGGGGCAAGGGGCGTTTGCTCAGCCAGTATGAACCGTTTTTCCCGACTTCCTGCGACACCTACTACGAGCCCTTTTTAGGCGGTGGGGCGGTCTTTTTTCACCTCGCCCACCGGATACAGCGGGCCATGTTGGGCGATATCAACCCAGAGTTGGTGAACGTCTACCGCTGGGTGCGCGATGCCCCCAAGGCGCTGATGGCCAAACTGGAGCACCACAAACGCCACCACAGCCCCGACTATTACTATAACGTTCGGCAGCAGCACCATCTCCCCCTGCCCCTCGACCGGGCGGCACGGCTGATTTACCTCAACAAAACCTGCTACAACGGCCTCTACCGAGAAAATTCCCAGGGCCAGTTCAATGTTCCCGTCGGGCGCTACAAAAATCCTGGCATCTGTGACCCCGATCTGATCTGGGGCGCTTCGGCAGCGTTGCAACGGGCGCAGATTGTAGAACTCCCCTTCACCGCTATCCTGCAACAACCGTTGACGGCCCAAGATTTTGTTTACCTCGACCCGCCCTACCATCCCATCAGCGCCACCAGCCACTTCACCAGCTATAGCCGCTACGGCTTTGGCTCCGCCGATCAAGAACGCCTTGCCCAAGTGTTCCGCCAACTGGCCGAGCAGGGGGTACGGGTGATGTTGTCTAACTCCGACTGTGCGTTTATTCGCAACCTGTACGACGGTTTCCCGATGCACCCCATCCAGGCCACGCGGATGATCAACACCAACGCCGAACGCCGGGGCAAAATTAGTGAACTGCTGATCACCTCCTACTAAACCTCGTCCGGGAGATGGGATCCACGGAGTGGGCTTGGGGACGTGGCTGTCGCCAGTGGCCCAAGGGAAAATGTCACACCCCTTCACCGCACAGGGCCGCTAAACCTGGTAGCTTGGGGAAACAATCCCTCGCAGGTGCTTTCCCGTTGACCCACCCCCGTCGCCAAGGCTCAAACTATTGGATTCTGGCCCCCTACGTGCGGCAGCAGTGGCCCACCATTGCCAAGGCGATGTTTGGCACGTTGATTTTTGTGGGCTATTGGCCGATTTTGGCCTGGTTGTCGGGGCAGGTGTTGGCACTGCTGGCGGAGGGCAATGTTCCGGCGGTGTCGCGGCTGATTGCCATCACCATGGCGGGCTTTGCGGTGCAGAAGGTGGGGCAATACATCCAGGATTCCTTCATGTCCAAGGCCGCTTTAGAAGTAGCCTTCAAGGTGCGGCGGCAGGTCTATACCCACATCCACAACCTCAGCTTGGCCTATTTTGAACGCAGCCAAACCGGGGACTTGGCCTACCGCCTCACCGAAGACATCGACCGCATCGGGGAAGTGGTGCTGAAACTGTTCCACGACTTTATCCCCTCCATGCTGCAATTGATTGTGGTGGTGGGCTACATGGTCTACCTCAACTGGCAGCTCACCCTAACGGCGATGGTGCTGATTCCCCTATTGGCGGTGCTGGCGGGTTGGTTTGGCAACCAAATGCTGAAGTCCTCCCGCCGCAGCCAAAACCTGGTGTCGGATTTGTCCTCGTTGGTCACGGAGGTGTTCAGCGGCATTCGCCTCGTCCGCGCCTTTGCCGCCGAAGACTACGAAATCGAGCGCTTCACCCAGGAGGCCGAAAAGAACCGCCAAGCCAAGTACCGAGCGGCTTGGCTCCAGGCGGTGCAGTATCCCGTGGTGGGGTTCCTCTACGGCCTGGTGGTGGTGATGATTTTGCTGATGGGCACCTGGCAAATTTCCCAGGGCAACCTGACGGGGGCCTCCTTCGGCAGCTACGTGATCGCCGCCCTGATGCTGATTGACCCCGTCAACCACTTCATCCACAACTACAGCGAATTCAAACAGGGGGAAGCCTCCGTAGATCGCATTGTGGAACTGCTGGACATCGAACCCGCCGTGCGCGAACTGCCCAACGCCATCGAACTTCCCCCGGTCACCGGACGGGTAGAGTACCGCAACGTCACCTTTGGCTACGACCCGGCGGAACCGATTCTGCGAAACCTAGATTTAGTCGCACTCCCCGGTGAAAAGATTGCCCTCGTTGGCGCATCCGGTGCTGGCAAATCTACCCTAGTTAACCTGCTGCCCCGCTTCTACGATCCCCAGTCTGGCCAAATCCTGATTGACGATGTGGATGTGGCCACGGTGTCTCTGCGCAGCCTACGCCGCCAAATCGGCATCGTGCCCCAGGAAAACACGCTATTTTCCGGCACCATCGCCCAAAATATCGCCTTTGGCCAAAAAGAGTTTGATATTCAAGCCGTCGAAGAAGCCGCCCGCATCGCCAATGCCCACGGATTTATTAGCCAGTTTTCCCAGGGCTACTACACCTGGGTGGGCGAACGGGGGGTAAATCTCTCCGGTGGGCAGCGGCAGCGGGTCGCCATTGCCAGAGCGGTGCTGCTCAATCCCCGCATCCTCATTTTGGACGAAGCCACCTCTGCCCTCGATGCCGAGTCGGAAGCCCTGGTGCAGGAAGCCCTAGAACGGATCATGCGCGACCGCACCGTGTTCATCATTGCCCACCGACTCGCCACCGTGCGCCGCGCTGACCGCATTTTGGTGATCGAAAAAGGCCAAATTATCGAATCCGGCACCCACAGCGAACTGCTGGCCCAAAAGAGCCGCTACGCCCAGTTCTATGCCCAACAATTTGCGGTGGAAAGTAGCTCCTAATCCCTATCAACCTGTGATGTGGCTGGGGCATTCTTTATACACTAGGCGAGGCGAATACCCAATCTGAGCCCTATCACTCCGATTCCTCGATAGTAGAGCGGCGTGGTCATTGACCATTGTGGCCCATCAGAGTTCACCGCCACCCCGCTCCACCGTTCCCATGGCATCGCAGGCTGGATATGGGCTCATCATCCGAGCCAGAGTCAGTAAAATAAAGTCATCTCTGCGGTAAGTACGCGAACCTCAGTACAGTTTGTTGGCCTGTTAGGCAAAGCCGTAACGCCTTATTTCACAAGGCTTCGGTGCGCTACATTACCACTAGCAAATCCTACCAATCTTGACCTTCGTCTCCTTCCCCATGAGCCATGCCCCACGCCCCAGCGACGAAGAACTGCTGACGGAAATCTACAGTTCTTACCCCAGATTATGACCCTGGCAAAAACGGCCAAACAAATTGCCGCCGACCCCGAAGCCCAGTACCAGGCTTTGCAACGGTCTTTGCGTCGCCGAAAAGGGTTTGGGTTGTTGTTTATCCAGGCCAGCCCCGCCAAGGCCCAGGAACTTTTGCAGCGCCTTCAAAAAGACCTACCCCAGAAAACCATCGGCACCCTCACCCTCACCGAACCCATTACCAATCTCTACAACTTGGTGGCCGAACGCCCCGACCTGGCCGACCTCAATATCCTTTTCATCCAAGGTATCGAAAAATCCCTAGAAGCCGACATCAAACCGGGCTATGGCGGCGAAGGCGACTACTACAACCTTGATACCGTTCCGCCCCTGCTCAGCCACCTCAACCAACAACGCGACAACTTCCGCGACCACTTTGGCCACCTGTGTTTTGTGTTTGTGGTGCCGCCCTTTGCCCTAGATTGCGTCATCCACTGGGCACCCGACTTTTTCGACTGGCGATCTGGGTTGACGCGGATGGTTGAACCAAAGCCGTGAGACTGTGGGCAATACTTTGGGCAATTAAGCTGATTTCTCCCTTTCCCCAGAGGGCGCGGTTAAACTTGGAGAAATTCGCTGCCTAGCCTGTGCCATGCTCCAGCCCTACGTTTCTCGCCCAGAGGCCGAAGATTTTCTGGCTGCTCTGGGCCATGCGATTGAAAAACCTCAGTCCAATCCAGCGGTCTTTCATGTTTGGGGTATTGGCGGGGTGGGCAAGTCTCGGTTGACCCAAACGGTGCAGGAGGTCTATCAGGGAAAGGCCAAATTTGCAGCGGTTTCCTTTGGCCTCACGGAGGGCATTGATGAGCCCATTCCCCTGATGGCCAAGCTCTATGGTCAACTGGTAGCCAAGGATGCCTGGAACCGAGATCCCTTTTGGGACAAATACACGCGCTACTTTGAAACCATCCAGCAACTCCAGATCCAAGCAACTAATGGGCGAGGGGAGGCCACCCCGGAGCAAGTAGGCCAGGTCAAACAGCTTTTGCAATGTGGGATAGATGTGGCGGGTGAGTTCTTTTTGTCGGAATCTGCCAAGAAAACGGCTACAACCTTGGTAGATCGAGGGATAGATGCCGTCGCTGCTGGGTTATCGCTCAAAGATGGGGTGCAGCAGTTGTTGCAACAACACAAAGCCACCCGCCGCAACATAGAACTGCAAGAGTTCATGCTTGCGCCGCTGCCCCATCTCACCCAGGCGTTTGCGGCGGGGCTGGGCGAACAGGGGCAAACGCAACCGATTATTATGCTGCTGGATACCTACGAAAAAGCGCCTCCGGTGGTGGATACCTGGCTGTGGCGCACCCTGTTGGGCAATACCCCCCTAGCCAGCGGCGGCACAAGGTTAATGATTGCCGGACGACACTACATACGGCGCACCGAGGGCTGGCGCAAGCTACACCAAGACCGCAATATCATTTTTGACCGCGCCATCGAACGGTTTGACCTATCCCAAACCCAAGATTACCTAACCCAAATTGGCTTAACCGATGTTGCCCAAGCCGAGAAAATCTTTCAGGTGACCAAGGGGTTGCCCTACTACCTAAATTGGGTGCGTGAACAAACCGAAAGAGGCCAAATCCCCGACTTTGGCCAGGGTAACGAAGAAATTGTGCGCCTGTTGCTGCAAGGGCTAAATGATACCCAGAAACTGCTGATTCAGCTTGCCGCCTGCTGCCTCTGGTTCGACTCCAAGGTCATTCGCTACTTAGCTGAGCAGCACCACCTAGACTTTGCCACTGCCGCCGATGATAAACAAAACTGTTTTGGCTGGCTAACCCAGCTCTCGTTTGTAGAGCCAACTGGCAATGGTTGGCGGCTAGACGATGTAGCGCGAGATATTTTTCGGCAGTCTTTAGAGCAAGATGACCTAGAGAACATTCATACCCAGCTAGCGCAGTATTTTTTAGCGCTTTCTAATCAAGAGATTGCCCCTAACAGCCCCACCGCTGAGAAATATAGCAACCTCGATTGGCTCAAACTGCGGGTAGACTATCTCTACCATCTACTGTTTACCCGCCAAAGCGATCTACAGACGATAGTGATAGCCCACTTGCTAGAGGCTCACTATTTTGGCCTCGGTGTCCTCATTCACGCCCCCCTGAGATCGATCAGGGCTGAATTTGATCTGTCAGGCCACCCTTTGCTGAGGCACAATACCCGTCAGTTTTTGCAGCGCCTTCGCCCAGCCGTGGAATATGGTTGGGCTGTGCTCCAACAAGACCCCATTGACTATAGCTATAACGAAGCCAACCTAGGGCTTAGCAAGGTGGCCATTGACCAAGCCGTAGAAATCTGTTTGCACAACCCTAGCCAATTTAACGGTGTGGCCAAACTAGCAGCTTTGCTCTACAAATCAAGACGATGCCCTCAGCAGCAAAAGCTAAGTTGGCTAGAGCAAGCCCAAACCCAAGCCGAGCAACTTCTGACCGTTGAAACACCTACATTTTTGGCCGAGTTATTTCTTTACGAGTTAGGCAATTCTTTCTACAACGCTAAACATTTAGAAAAAGCCCTCGCCGCCTATGACCAAGCCCTGGCCATCAAACCCGACCAGCACGAAGCGCTCATCAACAAAGGGAATGCGCTGTCTAACTTAGGGCAGTACGAGGCCGCCCTCGCCGCCTATGACCAAGCCCTGGCCATCAAACCCGACCAGCACGAAGCGC
>JBBAWV010000003.1:84403-84554 GCA_040396995.1 Nodosilinea sp.
TCAACAACAAAGGGTATGCGCTGTATGCCTTAGGGCAGTACGAGGCCGCCCTCGCCGCCTATGATCAAGCCCTGGCCATCAAACCCGACTTTCACAACGCGCTCAACAACAAAGGGAATGCGCTGTATGCCTTAGGGCAGTACGAGGCCGC
>JBBAWV010000004.1:0-1196 GCA_040396995.1 Nodosilinea sp.
TGACTTAATCTTACCCTCCCTACTCGTCATCATTTTATTGACTAAGCACTAGGGGCCACCACCTACGTTACCGAAACGAATGAGTCCGAAGTCAATGAGTCCGAAGTCAATGAGTCCGTCACCAATCATGCCGTTGCTCATCCGGGACAACCGCTGATTCTTGGCTTTGCCGGACTCGCCACCGATGGTCACATCACCGCCCTCTACGTGCGCCACGACTGTCTCGGACAAGGCCTTGGCTCACAATTGCTGACCACCCTGATCGACCAAGCCCACCAAGAACACATACCCCGCCTCTATTCCGAAGCTAGCGCCTTTAGCCTGGGCCTATTTCAAAAGTTTGGCTTTCATCACTACGCCACCGACCGAGTACAGCGGGGCGAGGTTGAGTTTGAACGGTATCTGGTAGAGAAACTGACTCAGCCCTCGGTGACGACGCCAGGATAGCTAAGCATTCGGCGGGATTGATCGCTAGTATGGAGGATGTTCTCCCTTGTGCGACTCGCCATGTCTACCGTTGCTCCGCCCCTGTCGTCCTCCACGATGGATGACACCAAACATGGATTACCTGTCACGATTATCACGGGTTTCCTCGGCAGTGGTAAAACCACTCTGCTAAACCATATTCTGACCAACCAAGAGGGTCTCAAAACTGCCGTTTTGGTGAACGAATTTGGAGAAATTGGTATTGATAACGATCTGCTGATCACCGCCGACACAGGCGACGATACCATGGTGGAACTCAGCAACGGTTGCATTTGCTGTACCATCAACAACGATCTGATGGAGGCGGTCTACAAGGTACTAGAACGCCAGGATAAAATTGATTATCTCGTCGTAGAAACTACAGGATTGGCCGATCCGCTACCCATTGCGTTAACGTTTTTGGGGACGGAATTGAGAGATCTCACCCGGCTCGATTCCATTGTGACGGTTGTAGATGCCGAAAACTATAGCCTAGATTTGTTTAACAGCCAAGCGGCCCACAACCAAATTGCCTACGGCGATATTATTCTGCTGAATAAAGCCGATTTAGTGGACGATGCAGACCTCGACTTACTGGAGGTCAAAATCCGTGATGTTAAAGAAGGGGCGCGAATTCTACGCACTGTGAAATCCCAGGTGCCCCTGCCCCTAATCCTCAGTGTGGGTCTGTTTGAAACCGACAAATACTTCGCCCCCAGCGACGGTCACGA